>CBFGYT010000001.1:0-22839 GCA_965653065.1 uncultured bacterium
AGGAACTGTGCTTAATCCAAGAATAAATGATCTTCAGCACACAACAAGCTAAAATTTCGCATCTTCAAGTGCGTTTGGTATATATCATAAACTGACATTGATAAGGTGCAATTTCTCATGAGTAAAACGCCACACTATCTTTTCATTGGCAATGGCCGAATATCAAGACATTTTCAACATTATTTTAAAAAAATAAAAATTTCATATTCCGTTTGGAGTCGGTCAGAAAAAGATGAACCGCTTACAAAAGAAATAATTTCTGATGCAAGCCATATTCTGCTATTAATTTCAGATTCTGCCATAGATCCTTTTATTGAAGAACATCCGATTATAAAAGAAAAAATTATGATCCATTTTTCAGGATCATATCAATCGAAATTTGCTGTGGCGACTCATCCGCTGCAAACGTTTAATCATAGTTTATATTCAATTGAATGCTACAAAAAAGTAGCATTTATTTTGAATGAAACAGGACCAGAATTTAATGAGCTTTTCCCGCAACTATCGAATAAATACTATCGCATTCCTAAAGAACTTCGCGCCTATTATCATTCTCTATGTGTTATGGCAAATAATTTTTCATGTCTATTATGGCAGAAATTATTTTCGGAATTTGAGGATAAGTTTAATATTTCTAGAGAAGCGATTTTCCCTTTTATGGAAAAAAGTTTTTCTAATCTACAGGAAAATTGGGAAACAGCACTCACCGGCCCTTTCGCAAGAAGAGACAACCAAGCAGTGCTTACCAATTTAAATGCTTTAAAAGAAGATCCTTATAATGTGATATTTAAAGCTTTTATTGATTTAATGAGAAAAGAGGTGTCTAATGAAAATTGTTAGAACTGTTAAAGCATGGCAAGAAATCAGATCAACATTTCCTGCATCTAAATCAATAGGCTATGTTGCTACCATGGGAAATCTACATGTTGGGCATGAATCATTATTCATTCGCTCTAAAAAAGAAAATGATATTAGTGTAGCGAGTTTATTTATTAATCCTATGCAATTTAATGATAAAAAAGATTATGAAAAATATCCCAGAACTGAAGAGGAAGACTTGACAGTATTAAAGCGCGCGCAAGTGGATTATGTATTGATACCATTAAAAGAGGATATCTATCAAGATGATTATTCTTTTCAGATCCATACGACACATCCGCTCAGTCAAATAATGGAAGGAGTGTATCGACCTGGACATTTTGATGGGATGCTCACTATTGTTCTTAAGTTATTGATGCTAGTTAAGCCTAACAATGCTTATTTTGGAGAGAAAGACTATCAACAACTTATTTTAATCCGTGAAATGGTAAAAGCTTATTTTCTAGAGACTAATATTATTGGCTGTGAAACCATTCGTGAGCTTTCTGGATTGGCTTATAGTTCGAGAAATAATTTATTAACAACGAGTGAAAAAGTGATAGCAGATAATATTAATAAAGTTCTAAATTCGACACAGCCTTTAGAAAATATAAAAGCAGCCTTAACGGGGTTAGGGTTGGAAGTAGAATATGTTGAAAAGTATAATGAGCGTATTTTTACAGCTGTAAGAATTGGCCGTGTTCGCTTGATTGATAATTTTGTATTTTGAAGTAAAATAGAAATATTACAATAAAGAGGAGTAAAATAACTCGTCATGAAAAAAGTACCTGATTTTTTAAAAATGAAAAGCGAAGGCATTTTAATCAGCGTTATCACTTGTTATGATTATTGGTCAGCTAAAATTATTAATCAATCTAATATTGATATGATTTTAGTAGGGGATAGCTTGGCCATGGTGATGCATGGACATAAGAATACTATTCCAGCGACTCTGGCTTTAATGATAGCACATACGGAAGCAGTGGTTCGAGGCGCTGATGATAAATTCATTGTGACCGATTTACCTTTTTTATCTTATCGTAAAGGGCTATCTCATGCACTGGATGCAGTTCATCAAGTTATGAGTGTAGGAGCACACGCAATAAAGTAATGACAATTCTCCAGGGAAGATGGTTACTATTAAAAAGCATATTTAACTGGCAATAGCTGCTTCTTTTGATCCTATAATCATATCTTCTGGCTGTACAAGCGTACTATCTTCATACGCATTACAGAATGTCTCACGAATAAACGAAACCACAAACAGCGCAACTAAAAACGCGATAGGCATAATCAATAAACCGCGATGTAAATCGGCATTGCTATAAATATTAACGCCGTTAATCACCGTATGATCCCATTTTAAATCCATTAACCAACCAAACAACGGTTCAAACATAGCGCCACCACTGATGACAGAAAACGATACTACGCTGACAGACATAGCGGTTAGTGCGTGTGGATTACTTTCTGTGACGGTAGGATAACTCAATACTTGTGTGCTGGTGGTTAATCCCAATAGAAAGAATAAAATGGAAAGATCAGTCGCATTCAAATGCATATACACTAGCATAGCGATAAATATAAAAGAGGTGATTGCACCTAATATCATAGGAAGTTTGCGACGTGACAATTTATCTGAAATAAATCCTGCTAGAGGAGAGCCAATGATCGTTCCTAAGAATAACATGCCAGAAATATGCGTGGCGACGTCTCTAGGCATGCCTTCAATTTGCGTGAGATACAAGCCACCCCATAAGCCGCCTAATAGAAAAATTGGTAAATTCATTAAATCGGTATAAACGCCACAAAACCAATTTTGCTTACGACCATAAGCTCTGCGCATGCTGCTGAGCCAACCCATTTTCTGTAATTCATTATGTTCATTGCGATAAGAAAGAGAACCTTCAGGTGGATATTCGCGTACCACTAACACGATATTCAATAATAGAATTAAGCCCATGGCAGCATCATACATTAACGTTTGGCGCCATCCTACTAAAGAAACAACCGCGGAAAAAGGCGCTTGCGCTAGCCAGCCCCCTAACATCGCCATCGTAACAATAGTGCCGCTAATAAGTGCCATACGATGGGGTAAAAACCAGCGCGAAGCTAAACGCATGCTGCATAAAAAGCAAAAAGCACTGCCAATGCCGGTCATAAAACGACATAATAGTGCGAGCGCAAAACTCTCAGTATGTGCAAATAGAATGGTTCCCCCAATGCATAAGCTCATGGCAATTAGAATTAATCGCTTAACAGGGAGACGATCAATTAATTGGCCTGCGGGGAATAAACATAAAATAGTCGCAATGAAATTAGCAGAAGATAACCAACCTAATTGCGTGGCATTAATGTGAAATGCCGCCATTAAGTCCGTGCTGATGGAGTTTAAGCAGAGCATTTGTAAAAATTCATAGAGAAAGAAAGCCGCTGCGCTGATACAGACTATCCAAGAGCGCAATTCATGTGGTTGCTTAGCGTGTTGTATGGCTGTTTCTGACATAGTTTACTCTCTCCCCCAGTTTTAGCGCTGTATATTCCAATTTTACTTCAAAATGTGAAGTTATGTTATGATAACCGGAAACCGTCATTGCGAGGAGCGCAGCGACGTGGCAATCCAGTAAATTTACCACAGATCTGCGGATTATTCTCTGGATTGCCACGTCGCTGCGCTCCTCGCAATGACGACGTTCATGTTCCAAGGTTAAATCCTGCATTTCGACGTGAAATGAGATATTACCGATTTCACTTCAAGCACAATCAATCCTTTATCAAATTATCCTAATGAAACATCCACCGTATTTAACTGTGGTTGATCTTTCTCTACTGCACCATGATGCTGATGTTTAGGCTCTTTCAATAACCAAACAATTACAACACTAGCGGCCAAAGTTACTGGAAATACTAACATGGTTGTTTTAAACATGGCATCGGAATAAAACGGTAAGCCATTGACTAATTGCCCATGAGATAAATGATCTAACCACGCACCAAAGAGCTGTTGGCATAAAGCGGCGCTGGCCATGATAATGCTAGCGGATAATCCTAATGCGGTTCCGGTCACGTGTTTTGGATTGCACGCGGTGATAACGGGGTAGCCTAATATTTGGCAACTGGTCGCAAAGCCTAATGCAAAGAATAAAGTAGAGGCTGACCAGAACGTATCATAATGACCGTAAATCATGAATATGGATAATACTAAAGAAGCTGCTGCGCCAATCAGCATAGGTAAGCGTCGATTTTGCATTTTATCAGAAATTTCGCCAAATATAGGGGAACCGAAAATCGTACCTAAGAATAACATGGAAGAAATAGCAGTCGCTTTGGTTGGGCCAAAATGATGAACTTGCGTTAAGAAATGAGCGCCCCATAAACCACCTAGAACCATCAAAGGTAAATTCGTTAAACCAGTATAAAAGCCTGCACCCCAGTTTTGAAAATTAGCCAAAGCAGATTTTAATCCGGGCCAAAAAGGGTGGTTTTTAATCATTTGTGCGTGAGTCAGTACAGTGTGCTTAGGATTGTCTTGTACTAAGCCCCAAATCAATAGCCATAAAACAATGCCTAAACAACCATTGACCACCATAGCTTGTCGCCAGCCTATGCTATCCACCAACAAGTTAATAGGAGTATGAGCAATAACACCGCCTAACATGGCTATCGTGACAATAACACCGGTGACGAGTGCTTGCCTATCTGTGTGAAACCAGCGTGAAGCGAGTATTAAAGCACATAAAAAGCCAAAAGCATCGCCTATACCAACGAAAAAGTGAGTGATTAAGGCGAATTCAAAGGATTGTGCAATGGAAAATAAGAAAGTCCCGGCGACGCAGCAACCCATCATAATTAATAGAACTAAGCGCGTAGAATAGCGATCTAGCAATAATCCCGCAGGGAAGACGAATAACGTATCGGCCCATAAGAAAGCAGAAGATAAATCACTGATTTGAGTGGCATTTAAATTGAATGTACGCCGTAAATCATCATTGATGGCATCAAACATATTCATTTGGATGAATTCGTAGCAGAAGAATAACGCGGCGGTGAGGACGACTATCCAAGCTAATAAAGAGTCTTTTTTAGCGGGTTGATTATGCATAAAAGCGCCTTCTAGGGTGAGTCTAATGTTGGCGCAATTTTATCATAAATAATGAAAAAAGGCTAGGCTAGAAGCGCTTTTTTTGTATATTTTTTATGCCGAAGAGAGGACTCGAACCTCCACAGGGTTACCCCCACAAGTACCTGAAACTTGCGTGTCTACCAATTTCACCACTTCGGCAGGGTTGCAATCGTAGCTGGGTAAGAATAGGTTGTCAATCCGCTTTTGTATATACCCAATACACTTCAAAATGCGAAGTTTAACCGCGGAACATAAACATCGTCATTGCGAGCGCAGCGTGGCAATCCAGTAAATAATCTGCTGATCTGTGGGCTATTCCTGGATTGCAACAAAGTTTCGCTCCTCGCAATGACGGGAGTTAAGTTCGCATCTTCAAGTGCGTTTGGCATATACCATTCGCATTTCGAAAAGCGATTGGCATATACCGCGCCATTTACTTTATAGTATTAGCCAGTAGAGAATGGATTTCATCAGGGTGTTTGGGCTTATAACAATAAAACCCTTGTACGATGTCACAGCCATGCTGAGCCAAGAAATCCCATTGCTCTTTAGTTTCTACCCCTTCAGCAATGACCACTAAATCGATATCATGTGCTAAGCCAATGATAGATTTCACGACGGTTGCGGCAGTTGGATTATGTAAAGATTTCTCTACAAAAGAGCGATCTATTTTTAATTTATTAACGGGGAGATGACTTAAATAACTTAAAGAAGAATAACCAGTACCAAAATCATCAATAGAAATAGAAATGCCTTCATTTTTAAAAGTATGTAAAATACTAGTAATGTTTTCAATATCGTCTGCAAAGATTCTTTCCGTTAACTCTATTTCAATACAGCTCGGGGGAATGCTATATTTTTTCAACGCTCGATTTACGACTTGCAAAATATTCGTATGTTGTAATTGTTTGACAGAAACATTTAAACTGACCGTAAAAGTAAGAGGTAAGCGATATTTGTCTAACCAAATCTTAAGATAGCGACATCCGGTATCAATAACCCAAGCGCCAATCGGTAAAATCAAACCAGATTCTTCAGCTAAAGGAATAAATGTATCGGGTGCGATCATGCCTGTGGATGGATTATTCCAGCGTAGCAATCCTTCCATGCCACAAATCGTGTTATCTTTCATCGATATCTGCGGTTGAAAATATAAAATAAATTCACTGTTATCTAATGCATTTTGAATATCGCCTAAAAATAATAGTTGCCCATTGTCATCATTCTTAAATTTATCAGAAAAGAAAGTGCTGGTATTAGGACCTTGATTACAAGCCGTTTCTAAGGCGGCAGCGCTAGCGATTATGAGTTCTTGAGAAGAGGATCCATCGAAAGGATAAATGGAAACGCCTATATTAATCACCGGATAATATTGTCTATTGCCTAATGACATAAGTTGTACCAATTTTTGTTGAATACGGGTGGCTAATTCCATGACAATAGAGCTATCATTGACTTTATTACATAATATTGCAAAAGTATCATTAGAATACTTAGCAACAAATAAAGATTCTTTAAAGGAAATATTCTGTATTCTATGGGCGCTTTCTAGAATAAGTTTATTTTTGCTTTCTTCTCCTAATAAGTGCTCAACTTTAGTGAGTTCATGAACTTTTATCAATAGCAAACTGAAGACAAAATGTTTTTCTTTTGCGGCATCAATTGTTTTATTCATTTTGTCTAATAATAAAAACTCATTAGGAAGATTGGTTAATACATCATGCGTTTTTAAATGTTCAATTTGCTTTTCTTCATACGTTTTCAAGTTATTAATTAAATGATGTCGCTTTATAGCATAGTGAATCGTTCTGAGTAAGTGCTTAGTATCCAGTTGTCCTTTGACCCAATAATCTTGCGCCCCTAAATCAATCGCTTTTAATGAAATAGACTCATTGTCTAACCCCGTCATTACAATAATGGGAGTTGCTTGCGTTACCTGTAGTAATTTCTGAAGCGTATCTAGCCCTTGACTATCGGGTAATCCTAAGTCCGTTAAAATAACATCATAAGGGATCGCATTTATTAATTTTGCTACGGCGTCTTGTAAGGTTGCTACCCAAGTAATATCAATGTTTACATTGGACGGGAGATTTTTTTTTAATAATCGGGCAGTGAGAAATTCATCCGCTTCATTGTCTTCAATCAATAATATACTCAGAGTATCCATTCGTTATTTTATCCTTATTTTATTGTCTAGTGTAGCGCATTTTGAGAAGAGATTACTATACAGCATCACGTTAAAGATAATACACAAAGGAAAGGAAGTCCAGGAGTAGTACATTTTTAATAAACCGTCCGATCATACTATGGTAATGCTTGTCTTTTTTAAAGATATCCGTTATTGTTAGGTCTGTTTATAAATCGAGTCAGGGTTCTAATTAATAAGGGTTAACAAATTTTAAGAGGTGGAAGATGAAACAATTTACAATGGGAGTGGCTGTTGTATTAACAACTGTTGCTTTATTAAGCGGATGTAGTTCCAGAGAAGATGCTTATCCTACTCAAGCACAAAATAGTAAAGCGGCGGCCAAAGCGGATTCTATGCAAGCCGAACGTTGGGATTTTAATTTGCCTAACCAAGAAGTATGGAAAGTAGGCTATAAAGTACAAAATGGCACAGTTAATAACTTCATTTGGATCCCAACGCATCAAAATATGGGGACATGGAAGCAAAATATTACCGATAAATTTATTGCCGATAGCGCTGTTGCCGGTAAAACACCTGAAGACTTAATGAACCAAGCCAAACAAGCGTCCGAAGCGCGTTGTCAACATGTGGATTGGCAAACATTAAATCAAAGCAATACACAAATTGTTTATGAAGCCGATACAGTCTGTGGTAAAGAAACGCAACATTTAGTGGGACGTATCCAAGCCGGTCAAGGTGGGCTATATTCATTACAATATTTTGCAGTGCAAAATATATTGGATGGCCATATGAAACAAACGATGTTAGATACGATCCAAGATGCTAAATTGGTGGCGAATAATTAATTGTCATTCCCGCGTACGCGGGGATCCAGCGAAAAGAAGCATAAAACGTGAATTTAAAGTATGACAGTTAGTATCGTCATTGCGAGGAGCGCAGCGACGCGGCAATCCAGTGAATAATCCGTAGATCTGTGGTGAATTCACTGGATTGCTTCGCTGACGCTCGCAATGACGATTTTCATGTTCTGTGTTACATTCATATCTTGAGGTGTTTCTAATATTTAATTTAAATGAAACCAAATGATCAATCCTACAATCGCTGTTTTACAAACTCTCGCACATTCACAAGCCGCCGTTGAATTATCGCACTCTTTACAACTTCCTTTACATGAAACCAAACAAGAACCCATCGATTTCTATCTTTATTATGATGATATAGGATTATCATTAGCGGCCATGCATTTACCCTTAGGGCCATTGCAATTGAATTTTGCAACAGGCGCGTTAGCCACTCGATTTAAAACAGCATCGATCCATAAAGAAGTATTAGCGCGTGCCGTGGGATTACATAAGAAAAAAGATTTAGTGATTTGCGATGCCACCGCAGGCATCGGTCGTGAAGGGTGTTTGTTAGCGGCTTTAGGAGCAAGTGTTACTTTAGTAGAACGCTCACCCATTATAGCGGCATTGTTACAAGATGCTTTAAGGCGTAGTCAAACCTCTTGGCAAGCGCGCGTCGAATTAATTTGCCAAGACAGTTGTCAGTTTCTACAAGCGACAACGCAACCATTTGATGTTATTTATTTAGATCCTATGTTTGAAGAAGATAGCCATAAAGCGCAAGTTAAAAAAGAAATGCAATATTTGCAAGCGTTGATTGGCTATACTGACGATGCAGATAACCTATTACAAGCGGCATTGAATTGTAAGCCACAGCGTGTTGTCGTAAAACGGCCGCAGCAAGCAAGACACTTATTGGATAAAAAGCCACAATTTGTGATGGAAGCAAGTAGTTATCGGTTTGATGTTTATGTGAGCATTATGCATGAAAAATAACTATTAAAAAGTTAATCTAATCGAAACCCATACTGTGCTTGTGATTTCTTTAGATAAAGACGGGGGTTTCTTAACATTTCTGTTATATTATCATAGCTTGGCATAAGACTGGATTGATTACGCTTAAATGTATCTTATTGATATTACTGCATAAACATTAACATGCTTATATACAATAATGCCAGCAAAAGAGTTTTTATCAAATCAAAGCAAGGATAGATTAATCTAGCCGTAAATATACAGATTTTGCAAAATCTGTATAGATATATAATGACAGATTTTATAGAATCTATACATTTACAAAGTGACAGATTTATGGTATTCTATACTTATAGAAGTAGGTAGGATAAGGTAAGGATAAATGCAAGCGCTATTACAAACACTCTTGGCTGAATATCCAAAAAATTTAGCACGCCTTGCCAATAGCGTACCTCGGCAAAGCCATTTTCCGTCTATAGCCAGTAAAATTAAAGTTGCGATTGGTATGCGCAGAGTAGGAAAAACTTATTTTATACTGCAAACCATGCAACAATTATTAGCGCAAGGAATATCTTCATCGCAAATTTTATATCTTAATTTTGAAGATGATCGATTGTTGCCGTGCGACCAAAAAAAATTATCACAATTGTTAGAAGCATTTTATCAACTGTATCCACAAAATCATCAACAACCTTGTTATTTCTTTTTGGATGAAATTCAAAACGTAATGGATTGGTCTTTGGTTATTCGGCGATTTTTCGATAGTAAAAATGTCGATATCTATATCACAGGATCATCAGCTAAACTATTAAGCAAAGATATCGCAACGGAATTAAGAGGGCGCTCAATTGCTATAGAGATCTGGCCATATAGCCTTGCTGAATATTTACAAGCACATCAAGTGACATTTTCGCGTACGCTATTTAGCCAAGAAGTACAAGACTTACTAATGCATCATTTAAAAAGCTATTTGATTAAAGGGGGATTTCCAGAGATAACGCATTTAGATGATATCTATCGGCGACAAATATTACAAGATTATGTAGAGTTAGTTATTTTACGAGATATTATAGAACGATATGGTATTAAAAATATTATTCTATTGAAATTTTTACTTAAAACGCTTACAAAAAATTTAGCTTCATTATTCTCTATTAATAAATTTACCAACGATGTAAAGAGTCAAGGGATCTTAGGAAGTAAAGGCATAGTATATGAATATTTAGATTATTTGGAAGATGCTTATCTTGTTTTCCCTGTATATTTATTTAGTGAATCATTACGAGTTGTACATAGCAACCCTAGAAAGATATATATGATTGATTCTGGATTAGCGCTTTCATATTCATTTAGTTTGAATGAAAACTATGGCCACTTATTTGAGAATCTGGTATTTTTAGATTTCAAAAGAAAAGGGTATAAAATCTACTATTACTTAACACAACAAAGATATGAAGTCGATTTTTTAATAGAAGATAAATTAGGAAATAGGAAACTATATCAAGTATGTTGGAATGCCGACGATGCAGAAACTTTAGAGCGTGAAACACGCGCCTTAAACATCGCAATGAAAGAATTAAATCTTCCCGGCGAATTGATTACAGCACAAAGCTATTTACAAACATCCTTCTCCCAACTCGCCGAGCCACATTGACCTGGCGCTGAGCACACTTTAATGACGATGCGTTGGATTTCATAGCGTGTTATATTCTCTGTATCATGAATTAATTTATCGACAAACCAGCGCGATAATTCTTCAACCGTGATATTTCGTAAAGGAAGTTTTTTAATGTCTTTTTTTAGAAAAGGGATTTTGTCTTTGTCAAAATAAGCGTAGAGATAATCGCCGTCTTCTTCTAATCGTAAGTAAGGAGATTGTTCGGGGATCAACGTGTATTGACTTAATTCATCGCATAATAAGCGGACTTTTTTCTTATATAAAGCATAATCAAATGTCATGCCATTGTGATCGACTTTGGCGGTTATACTCGCATAAACACTAAAATTATGGCCATGTAATCGTTCGCGCTCAGTTGCCGAATAAATCGTAAAATGCGCGGCATCGAATCCCATATATTCTTTATGTAAATCAATGGTAGTATAAGTACTCATGCTCTTTCCTTCACAATAATAGTCTCGTTCGTCGCGGATACTAAAATATCGGCAGCACGTTTCGCAAACAAACCAGACTCTAATAAACCAGGAATACCGGCAAGCTTTTCTTCTAAATGAATGGGTTGTTGTAACGATAGATTATAAACATCTAAAATAATATTATGGTTATCACTGATGAATCCTTCACGTAGTCTAGGTAAGCCGCCTAGTTTTACAATTTCTCGTGCGACATAACTTTGTGCCATCGGTAACACTTCAACGGCTAGCGGGAATGCGCCTAAAGCAGCAACTAGTTTAGATTGATCTACGATGCACACAAACTGCTTCGCTGCAGTGGCTAAAATCTTTTCACGCAATAAACAGCCGCCACCGCCTTTAATCATTTCAAAAAGCGGATTAATTTCATCGGCACCATCAATATAGACGTCAATGGCAGATACTTGATTAAACTCTAACACAGGAATTTTATATTGCCTTAATAAAGCGGCAGATGCTTCTGAGCTTGCGACAGTCGCATCAATTAAATGTGCTTTGGATGCTAATGCTTCAATAAAAAATTTGACTGTAGAGCCAGAGCCAATACCTAATACTCCATTTTCGGGAAGATATTCCAATGCGGCTAAAGCGGCTTTTTGTTTTAATTCATCTTGTGTCATGATGCTAAGACCTCTACTAACAAATAAACAACACGGCTGGCTTTCCCTTGTTTTACAATACGCCAATGTGCGGGGAAGATAGGGTTTAAAGTCGCTTCCATTTCCATATAAATTAAAGTGCCAGGTTTTTCATACCCATATTGTTTTAACAAAGGAAAACATTTTTCTAGTAATCCCTCATTAAAAGGGGGGTCTAAAAAAATAATATCATAATTACCAATTTCAGGTTTGATGGGGGATAAAGCATCTTGCCCAATTAAATGCACAGAAGATTCAACTTGTTCGGTAAGAGTAGGGTTATCAACTAAATGCAGAGGAAAACGCAAATGATAATTAACAAATAACTTGGGTCGCTGATCTAAAGGCAGATGCATGATGGTATTTTCTAGATGCTTAATAACCGTAGCATCGTAATCTATAAAAGAAACTTGTTTTGCGCCGCGAGATAAAGCTTCTAATCCTAAAATGCCACTGCCGGCAAACAAATCTAAACAATGCGCTTGATGCACACGCATGCCTAACCAATTAAATAAAGTTTCACGAATGCGATCGCCTGTTGGGCGAATGGTATCTCCCTCAGGAACGTTAATGCGTTTGCCACGCCAATGACCGCCGATAATACGCACTTGATTAACCATGATTGTCCTTGTTGGCGTTGGTTTCTGTGACAACGACAGTTAACAAAGGCTTCCCTTTTAAGTATTTGTTCATCGCTTGATTCACATCATTTAACGTGACGCCTGCAACATTATCACGATAATGATCTAAATAATCTAATGGCAAATTATAAAAACCAACGATGGCCACAGCATTGCTGATATTATCATTGCCACTTAAAGCTAATGGGAAAGAGCCGATAATATTCTTTTGCGCTAAAGAGACTTCATCTGCGGTGGGTCCGGTAGCGATAAAATCACTTAAAGTATTATCGACGGTTTTGATCGCTTGTTCACGGGAAGCATTTTGAGTTTGTAATATAATTGAAAACGGACCGGGCTGCTGTAGTGTAGTAAAGCCGCTGGTAACGCCATAGCTTAAACCTTGTTTCTCACGTACATTTTGATATAAGCGCGATACAAAAGATCCGCCACCTAAAATATAATTGCCAACTGTAATAGCATAAAAATCAGGGTTGCCACGCGCAATGCCTAAGGTGCCAATGCGAATGCTGCTTTGTGTGGTAGGAAAATCAACGGTAACATCTTTATTGGCCGGAATATTGTTAGGATCAGGAATTGCCGGTGCTTTTTCACCTGAAGGCAAGTGACCTACGAGTTGCTCAGCAATCGTATGGACTTTGGTTTCATCGACGTCGCCGACAATAACCACTAACGCATTATTGGCGTTGTAATAGTGGTGATAAAAATTTTCAACGGCAGTACGATTCATTGCTTGTATGGTATTTTTATCGCCTAATACACTGTGCGCATAAGGATGTGTGCCATATAAATTTTTATAAAATACACGAGCAGCCATACCATCCGGTGATTCTTCATCACTGGCAATCGCTTGCAACGTTTCGTTTTTAACGCGGGTAACGGATGCTTCCGGGAAACTCGGTTGATTTAACACCGCGGTAAATGTTTTTAATGCCGGTGTTAAATAAGACGGATCAGATAAACTACGCAACGAAACGGTGGTGCTATCGCGACTGGCTCCAGCGCCAAAGATAGCAACATTATTATCAAAGTCTTCTGCAACTTGATCTGCCGACAGAGTCTTAGTGCCTTCATCTAATAAGTTTGCGGTTAAATTGGCTAAGCCAAAGGCTTGACCATCTTGTGCGGAGCCGGCATGAAATAACACGGAAACATCCACAATAGGTTGTTGTGGTAGAGCCACCCACAACACACGCACGCCATTAGCAGTGTGCCATTCTTGTATGGGAAGAATTGATTTAGTCGCATCGGCAGCAAAACTACAAACACTCACACTGACTAAACCGATAAGCGCAATAATTCTAGCGTACATAGGAACCTCCATTCGCATTGGCAACCGCATTATTGGCATTCCAGGGTAATGGCGTTAATATGCCTATTGTTTCTTGATTGGGAACTAAATATTTTTTTGCCACGCGCTGCACATCTTGCGGCGTTACTTTTTGTACTTCGGCAACATAATTATCTAACTCACGCCAATCGCCGCCCACTGCCGTAATAATTCCGGTTAATTGTGCTAAGTCTTCGATGGAATCTTGTTGATAGATATTGCTGGCCACGACTTGTCGTTTCACTTTATCTAATTCTTGTTGACTGACAGGTTTATCTTGCAACGCTTTTACTTGTGCTAAAATGGCTTTTCCTACAGCGATATTAGAAATGCCTTGTCGTGGGATAGCACTGATGATAAACACACTAGAGAATCGTTTATATAATTCATACTCCACATCGACAGAGCTGGCTAATTGTTGATGGCGTACTAAATCTTGTGGTAAGCGTGCGCTATCGCCGCCAACTAAGATTGAACGCAACACATCTAACGCATAAGGATCGATACTATTTTTATCACTCATGGCCGTTGGTACATTATAACCAATCATCACCAAGGGTAACTGTGCAGGAATACTAAGATTAATTTTACGTTTCCCTGGATTTGCTAATTCTTGTTGCGGTCTTCTTGCCGGTAATACGCTAGGTTTTAACGGACCAAAATATTTTTGCGCTAAGTTAAATACATCATTTGCTTTCACATCCCCCACAACGACAATAAAAGCATTATTCGGTGCATACCAACGTTGATACCAATTTCTTAAATCTTCAACTTTAATGTTTTGTAGATCGGCAGGCCAGCCTACAGTTGGGTTGTGATAAGGAAGCGCAACATACGCTTGTCCTTTGAATTGCTCATTCATTTTACCAGTGGGGTCATTATCCGTGCGCCAACGACGTTCTTCACGCACCACTTTAATTTCTTGATTAAAGTCTTCGTCTTTTAAATTTAAATGCCGCATGCGATCCGCTTCCAATTCAAAAGCTAACGGTAATTTATCAGAAGCTAATTTCTCATAATAAGCGGTGAAATCATCGTAAGTGAAAGCATTCTCAATACCACCATTTTCAGCGATGATACGATCAAACACACCTAAGCCATAAGTGGGGGTGCCTTTAAACATCATGTGTTCTAATAAATGCGAAATCCCCGTTTCGCCAGTGGGCTCGTAACTGCTGCCAATTTTATACCACACTTCGGTAATCAATACGGGAGCGCGATGATCTTCTTTGACATAAACCGTTAAACCGTTATCTAGAGTTTTCGATTGAAAATCATTTTGTGCAAATGCAGCGCTAGACAATAATGATAGGGCACAAAATGACCAAGAGCAAAATCGCGGTAAAGAAAATTTAAACATAAGAAAAGCTCGCTTTTTGTTACAGGTTTTCCTTATAATATACCTAATTCAATCCAGAGTCACCATACCATGCTAAAATTTTTGAACCATAATAAAAAAGAACAGACCGAAACTGTCGACAAGATAGAAGAAAACAAGCCCGGCTTTTTTAAAAAACTAGCGCAAGGGTTAACGCGTACACGCCAAGGATTCGTTAATAGCATTGGCAACATGATCTTAGGTAAAAAAGTTATTGATGAAGCCTTGCTCGAAGAAATAGAAGAAATTTTATTATCGGCTGATATTGGGGTTGCGGTCACCAAAGAAATTATTGAAGATTTAAGCGGACAATTAAAACGGAATCAATTAAGCGATGGCGAAGCGTTATGGTCAAATTTGCAAACGCATTTGCAAGCGCTATTACAGCCCGTGACACAGCCGCTACAAATTGAATCAGCAGATAAACCATTTGTTATTTTAATGGTGGGCATGAATGGTGCAGGTAAAACCACAACCATTGGTAAATTAGCTAAATACTTGCAAGCCGATAATAAAAAAATAATGTTAGCAGCTGGAGATACATTCCGTGCCGCTGCCGTAGAGCAATTACAAGTATGGGGCGAGCGCAATGATATTACGGTTGTCAGTAATCAACAAGGCGATGCGGCTTCGGTTATGTTTGATGCGATGCAATCGGCACGTGCACGACAAATCGACGTATTAATTGCGGATACTGCAGGACGGCTACATACGCAACGTCACTTAATGGAAGAGTTGAAAAAAGTAAAACGCGTTATTGCTAAAGTATCTGCCGATGCACCGCATGAAGTGTTATTAGTATTAGACGCTAGTATTGGGCAAAATGCATTGCAACAGGCAAAACAATTTAAAGAAGCCGTCGATGTAACAGGACTTGTGATTACTAAATTAGATGGTACGGCCAAAGGCGGCATTGTATTTGCCATTGCGAAAGAATTGCAATTGCCGATCCGTTTTATTGGCGTGGGAGAAGCGATTGATGATTTGAAACCGTTTGATGGTAAAGAGTTTGTTGAGGCGTTGTTTACGACTTAATTAAGAGAGATGTAGATTTAATATATATTTGAATCTAAAGTTGAAATGCGAAATAAGCGAGATCTACCCCCTCTCCCGCAAAAAGCGTCGTTATAGCAGCAAAGTTCCTAGCGCGGGAGAGGGGGTAGATCGAGGTGAAATGAAGAATCTGTGTTTAATCCAAGATTGAATGTAGCGACGAAGCAGGAGATAAGTCGCAAAATAGTGGGCTATTCTCTGGATTGCGTCGCTTGCTCGCAATGACGATATTCGAGCCTTGATGTTACTTCACATTTTCAAGTGCGGTTGATAGATATGCTGAATAATTATCTTTAATTTAAAGAATAATCTGGAGGAAACATGATTCACTTTAGTCACGTCACTAAAACTTACGGTAATGGATTTCCAGCACTAAAACAAGTGAATTTTGAATTGGCCGATGGCGAAATGGCGTTTTTAACAGGCCATTCTGGCGCGGGCAAAAGTACGTTATTAAAAATTATTTTATTGATGGAGCGCGCTTCTTCCGGACAAGCGATTGTCAATCACATGCCATTAGATAAAATCAAAGGTCGTGATATTGCTTATTTTAGACGTTCTATCGGTGTGATTTTGCAAGATCCTTATTTGTTACCTAACTCTAATGTCCACCAAAATGTGGCGCTGCCTTTAATCTTAGCGGGATTTCGTCATCAAGATATTGCCAGTCGAGTGCGCGCGGCATTAGATAAAGTGGGTTTACTCAGTAAAGAAAAAATGCCGATTGAAACTTTATCTCAAGGAGAGCAAGAGCGCGTGAGTATTGCGCGTGCGATTGTGCATAAACCAAAATTGTTATTAGCCGATGAGCCGACAGGAAATTTAGATCCTGCATTATCGGCAGAGATTATGCATTTATTCGAACAATTCAATCAAATCGGTGTGACCGTGTTGATTGCCACACACGATTTAGGGTTAATTGGTCATTTGCGGCATCGCATTTTAACGCTTCATCAAGGGCGTATGGTGAGTACGGGTGTGAGATTGTCGGCGCAAGAAGAGGAGATGGTATGATGGATGAAAGTGCAGTTAATAGCGCCAAGAAAATAAAAACAAATTCAATACTAGATAATTTTATATTTTATTTACGTCAGTATGGATTAGGTCATTATGAAGCGTTAAAACAAAGTGTGTATGAATTAAGGCAAACACAATTAGGAACGTTGCTTACTTTCTTAATGATAGGCGTGTCGATTGCATTGCCAGCCGGACTATGGACGACGGTGTCGCATATGAAAGGATTAACTGCGGGTATTAATCACAATGCACAAATCTCTTTATTTTTACGCATGGACATCAGTCAACAAGAAACCGATAATTTGTTAACGGCATTAAAACACAATGAGACCGTTGCTTCGGTGCAATATATTTCTCCCGAACAAGGCTTGCAAGAATTTTCCCAGCGCGTCGGTATGCAAGGATTGAGCGATAGTTTGCGCGATAATCCATTGCCAGCGGTGATCACCGTCGAGCCTAATTTAATCGGTGAAGACACCGGCGATCTAGAAAAATTAATGGTGTTTTTAAAGAATTTACCCGGTGTAGACAGCGCCACATTAGATTTTAAATGGTTGATGCGCTTACACAGTATTTTGATTATTGGCGAACGTACGGTGTATGCCTTGGCATTATTGTTAGGCTTAGGCGTATTGTTAGTTGTGATCAATGCCATTCGTTATTTAATCCAACGTTATCACAAACAAATTCAAATCTATCAATTAATGGGCGCAACGGATAGTTATATTCGTAGACCTTTTGTGTATATGGGATTGCAATATGGATTTTGGGGCGGCTTATTGGCATGGATGATGGATAATGTGATTTTGTTGGTATTAACGCCCAGCGTCAGTCAATTGGCCGACTCTTATGGTATGGCTTTTCATGCGCCGTATTTAGGGGTATTGAGTTTAATAACGTTGATTTTTATCGGCGGTGTGTTAGGTGCCTTCGGTGGCTATTGGGCAGTGAATTCCTATTTGCGCGTGCAGCAGAAGATGTAAAATCTTTAAAAATCAAATGATTATCGATTAACCATTTGGTTTAAAACCAAATGACTCCAAACTAAAAGGTGTAAAACCATTTGCTTTAATGGGTAGAAGTGGTTAGCACTTGATTGTAAAAATGACTTGGGCTTAGAATAGCCAACCCAGGTGGAACTTTAGTGCATTCTAGTAAATCTTTATCTCCGCTGATGATATAGTGAGTTCGTGTAGCTAAAGCACATAGAATAAATTTGTCATCATTAGGATCTCGACAAAATGATTCTGAAACTATAATATCCTGATGAATTTGTGTTTTTATCATAATTAAATTAATCAAAGCAGCTGTATCAATTGTCTTAAACTTTTTACCTAAATCTTCAATAACTCTAATATACTCATTGATGATGTCCATTGTAGCAATGAATACTATCTTGTCCTCTAACCAAGCAGACACAATCTTTCCAGGGATACCTGCCCAGAATATCCCTGAGATAAGAACATTAGTATCTATGATTATATTCACTTAGATTCTCGGCGATGATGCGTTCGTATGGCTTTAATACTTTTATTAACATCTTCTTCTGTCATAGAAACTTCCTTTGCTTGCGCGCGGGCTTTTTTTATGACTTGCGTATATTCTTTTAAAGAGGGTTGTTTAATTAACTTTAAAATAACAACATCTTTCTCTGCCACAATAATAAACTTATCTCCAGAAGATAGATTCATTCCTTTGCGGATATTCTCAGGGATAACAACTTGCCCTTTTGAAGACATTTTTGTAGTGTTTAATTGATTTACCATATGACCTCCTGCAATCTTACCAGTAAGATTATAGTGTGTTATATGGTTATTGTCAAGGCAGCGTTCTGCTCTTCGTTATATCTTTGCGTGTGCAGCAGAAGATGTAGTTGCTTATAGTATTGAAAGGGATTTTTGCCAACAGAACGAAAAAGCTTGGATACAGTGAGTTATACCAACTACAGTTTTCTTAAAGTAATCTCTATTATCAATAGAGATTATTTATAAAAAGTCTCTATTGACAATAGAGACTTTTTGCTTATTTTGGAAATGGCTGCTTTCGGAATGGGACCTGAAGCGTTAAGATATTAGAAGAAGCTTAGCGCAGTTATTGACTGCTAAAAGAATAAAAAAATACTTTTAAAATATCAAATGCAGAAAATGACTATATATTTCATATACTTTAGCGATTTCAGCGATAATATTTTTTAAATTTAGAGAACAACCACTTGTTTTTCATTGAGTCCCACGTTAAAATTCGCCATATAAATAAACAATATAAGAGTTTATTGGGTTTGTTCTTCATTAAATGCAAATCATCACAGTTCAAGTGAATTTACATTTAATTACATCATCTTTCTAAAAAATCTTATTTTCCAGTGACGGATAGTAATAAAAATTGCAACTGTTGCAAACAGCGGTGATTTATTTTGATTTTTAATAGATATAGAACAAAGGGCGTATGAAGAATTAAAAAAAATAAGAATTAAGGGGAAGTTATGCCCAATTCAGAGCAATCAAGCGAATCAGCTCAGTACGATACGAGAACGAGATCTCGGCGCAATGTAACCGAGACAAGCCGTTTGTTACCCTCTGCACGTGCGGTGGCAGATGAAGAGGAAAGATTAGCGGAAGGTGAGTTTATAATTATGCTAGAACAAGCAGGAAGCACAGATGATGACGAGGTAGCACAAAAGCGTAGTATTTTGCAAATGCTGTGCCCTTGGTTAAAAGACTCTATTCGTGAAAACCCTAAATTAACATTGATTATGCTAGTGAATGTAGGCGCCACATTCCCTAGTTATTTTAGCCCAGCAGAAGTGATGTCAATGATCACTGATAACACAGGACTGCAAAGATTTGCTGGCGCATCGGGATGGGGGGGGAATGCTGTTTTACGTGATAACTCACTTTTTCGGGTTGTGTGTGCACATGAAAAAGGATTTCTGCGCGCAGATTTAATTGTCATGACGGTGAGCGCTTTTACGGCGATATCAGATGCGATTAATTCTACATTGATGGCTACTAATATTTATAACGTTTGTCCTGTGTGGTTAGTGAAAGTGTTTTTTGGTTTGGGGATTATTGCAAATTATCCCGTTAGCAATAATGCACTAACGCAATTGTTCGCACATTTATCTAGAGATAAAGAAACGCGTGAAAAGTATGAACAACAGATGGCGGTAGGCTATCATTTGTCTGGTCGCACAGTTGATGATGAATTGTTATTTCTAAAAGAAATTATCCAATATATTGAAGCTATCTTACCAGAGAGTAATGGTAAGAAAAGATTATTTCAAAATATCTTGCGGAATATTCGAAATCTAAATAATTCTGATCCTCTTGTTATGGGGAATCATCAAGAAATGGGACAGTTAATTTCTGACGTAGAGGGTTCTGACCTAGAAAGCAGCGCATCCGATGACGCAGCCTTAAGCGAACGAGATTCAGCTCGGCCTTTAATCGGGCTAGGTGCGCCATTAAGCGATGACATGTTCCTCTTACCCGGACGAAATAGAAAACTAGAATTGCGTGATAAGATAGTGAAGGAAATAGCAGAATTAGATCCATCTTGTGTTAATATCGCACTAGACAATTATTGTATGCGCTACAATTTGTCAGTGGGCGCATCGCGAGCTTACAAGACAATATATTATTCAGGAATAGGGCTTTGTACTCTTGCTGCCATTACCTTGTTTGAAGGTAATTTTTCTCTTTACCACAGAGATTTTGAAATGGGTTTAGTCCCTTCTATTTTAGTGAGTTGTATTCCATCGGTAGCAAAAGCAGCACTATACACGGTTTCTTGGTTTTCATTTATGAGATATTTAAGACATTTACCAGATACTGTTAGAAATAGTATCTATATGGTCAAACAAGATAACAGATACTCATTGTGGATAGGGGGCGCGGGCACATTTTTATGTTATGTAGCGCCATCCGGCATAGGGTTTTATCTTACCCCCAAAGCATTCTTAGAATTGCTGCAGTGTGTTATGACGAGTACGTGTCAACAGCCAGAGCCGATCATTAACAATAGCACAGATATTTCCTCTACCACAAAAGAATTGTTTTTAGATTCTGTGTCAGAAACTGATCTAGAGATGAGATCGACATATCAAAATAGTACGCATATTTCGTCAACAGTGGTACTGACTTTTCTAGACATCCTCATTATGGCGGTCAGTTGTTTTTTCATTGCGCTTTTATGGACGTTTAAAATAGGGGTCACTAGCGTTGGCATTATGACTAATCTTAACGCTGGAATGCAATTAATAGGGTTTCTTGCTGTACTGGTACAAAGTGCTTTTTCTCCCAAAAGTAATCAAGCGGCTAGCCTTTTTTTTGCTACAGCAAATCAAGAACTAGAACAGTCTATACCCAAAGAAACGATATTAGAGCGAACCATGCCAACCCGTTTTTATCAGCCAATTGAAAATAAGCGACAGCAATTTATGCATGCAATTAGATCTTGCTTACCTAATTGTGGCGCAGCGTCACGAGATGAATCGCGGCGAGCATTATTACCACACTGAATCACCGTTTTTATGTGGTCTATGCCAAATGCACTTAAAGATGCAAGATTTAAAACGAACCCTGAAAGTCGCCATTGCGAGCGCAGCGCGGCAATCCAGTGAATAAACCGCAGAATTGTGGACTATTCGTGGATTGCCACGTCGCTGCGCTCCTCGCAATGACGTATTCCAACGATCGTGCCTAACTCAAGCGTGCCTTTCGAAAGGCGATTGATCTATGCCAAACGCACTTAACTTCGCGCTTTAAATGGGGAAGGAACTAGAAAAAGTTATTCATCAAATTTTTTAGGATAATGGATAGATACCACTGCTTCTTCCGGCAACGCCTCTTTTGCCGCTTGACTTTGCGTATCCGCATAAAGCTCTTCGGCTTGCAAAGGCGTTAATCCACAGTCTGCATTTAAGCTTCTCGCCGTTAACAATACATCAGTTAACGGCACGAACGCATCACTTAAGTCACTAAATAAGATGGCTAAGCTTTGTTGTGAAACGGAGGATAAACTGCTATAAGCGCTTTGTCCTAAATGAATGAAATAACTGATGCGTACATGTTTTCTTTCGGCGCGTCCGGGGAAAAGGCCCGCCAATAATAAGCATTTGTCGCCTACTTCTTGTAATTGTCCTGGTTTATCAAAGGCTTTGTCGGTAAAAGCGGATAAAAAGTCTATGGCTAAGACGCTGCCGGCCATGTCGGGTTTAGCAGTAAAACGCATTAATAAAAATACCAAATAGCTTTCCAGGTCTTCATTTAAGCGTATGTGCGCCCCCACGGTTGCCTCATTAATTAAGGCATGCCATTGTGCCATAGATGTTGGATAAGTCACGATATTTTGCATGGCCACCCCTCGCTAATTGTTCAATTTCGTGTATAATACGAAGCCTTGCGTCATACTAATAAGCATAGCAAATTTTGACGTTTTTGCATTATTATATATTGCTCGTTTTTTCAAAATGCGGATTTAGGTGAGTCTTGTTGTAGATCGTCATCCCCGCGCACGCGGGGATCCAGTGAAAGTGGCACCAATCGTGGGTTATTCCTGGATCCCCGCGTGCGCGGGGATGACAATTCGTTCAAATGATAATCTTACTTCGCATTTTGAAAAAAGAGTTAAAAGAGAGGATTTATGTCTGATACAGCAGTAAAAAATCTACGGAATATCGCGAT
>CBFGYT010000002.1:0-18332 GCA_965653065.1 uncultured bacterium
AATTCACCATAAAATAATTCGGCTTAATGGTGATGAGTCTTATTATTACCACCAAAATTATTGTATAGTATAATATTTTAAGCCTACTGCGTGATTTGCTATGATGTTGCTTCACTAGCGACTGTGGCTATGGATTTATTTTTTTTTAAAGAGGATGTTTATGAAAGATCATATTATGTATAACTTGAATTCTGGTAAAGACGTATGTGTATCAGGAGTAGATTTATTACAGTGTTTAAATACAGCTTCTTTTGATGCTATTAAGGATGCTAATAGTTTAGAATGCGAACAAGCGACAGTCGGAAAGATTCGAAAACTTAGTCTAAAAAAAGCCTCTGATTGGCTCTGCATTGCCAATATTTTGTATTATAATGCAGCTAAGAAATACTCTCGGGATGAAACGTTTCTTATTAATATAAAGGATCAACATGCCATTAGAATTGAGGGCTCTTTTAGCCGAATAGTTATATTTCCCACAGGGGGGAGCTATGCAGATATCACAAAAGAGATACTAAAACTCATTAAAAAGCATAATATTACCGATAGGTATTTAGCCTATGTACTGTTAGATAGGGTTTTACTCAATGATTATCCTAGCCAATTCTCAGCAGAAGAAAAAAGATTTTTGGATTGTTTATTGGTTCTTTTATTTTGCGTTGAGACTTCAAGACATTTTCTTACTGCAACCTACAATTTAATGATTCTAGATCTAATTATTTGTGGTGGAGATGGTAAAACACATTATACTTGGGGTAATTTATTTATATCCGGAAAAGGGTATAGATGGGATGATAGTGAACGTAAAGATTTTGGAGGAAAGTATCCTTTAGCAGTAAATAGTACTGGCGCTAACAACCTATCCACTTTAATGCAAAACTATATACGGCAATTCTCTCCAGAAACGATGAAGAAAACTAGAGAATTAACAGGTAATAAGCAAACTCATGCTGTTGGTATTCGAGGGATGACTTTAATAGTGCATTGGTGTCATGCTGCTTCTGATTCAGTTGCCAACTACTTGAATGAGGCTTCTAATCAGAATGATCTATATTTGAGACTAACTAATATCTTTAAACAACGATTGTTTATTGGGCACGATATGCCCCTGCTTGCACAGGTTCCAACTGCCTCTGCCGAGTTAAGACAAAATTCTATGCCTGCTTCGGTGACAAGGTCTACGATGGCCGTGCAGGATATAAGTCAGCTAACTTGCATCGTTTTACAACACAAGAATCACGCGCATGCTTTTGATGCCTCCCTCTATTTTCATCAAATTCATATGATATGTAAGCTTGTTCCACTATACGTTGCAAAAAAAGATAAAAAAGAAGTTAAAGGTAATATTAACTATACAACAGAAGCATCAGGGAAATTGATGAAAGTTACAGATGCAGATAAGAAAGGGAAAGTTGCTTGCCCTGCTTGCTTTACTGTTGGAAAAAATCCACAAGATATTGATAATCCAATGATTGTAACTCAGTATAGTGATAAAAAAGGAATGCATTGGTACCAAGGCACATGTGACACTAAAGCGGAATCGTTAGGCAAAAGAGCTGTCCATTTTTTTAAATTGGTAGAACAAACAGATAGTCGTTGCCAAGAATGTTGGCCGAATGGAGCAGAGTTGCTTGGTAATCCGGGCGAAAACGAGGAAGCTGTCGTACAACCACCAGCGCCATAAGAGATATGCAATGCAACCAGTAGTTAGCGCTACTAGTGGTGTTGGTTTATATTTTACACCTAAGACTGTTGAAGAGATGGGGGAGTGAGTTCCCCTATCGCTCATTATTTATCCATTAGAAAATAGAATATTTTTACCTCTACGCGATAATCTTATAGACATTTAAATAAAATGCATGTAATATATTTTTGTCGATGCTTTTAAACATATCATCGATGGAAGCAGTAGCATGCTACTGCAATCAATGTCTATTTGGAGTCAACATTATGAAACAATCATGGAAAATCAGTGTTATTTTAGCTACTTTAGCAGCAACTATCGCGTTGCCGAGTGCTTATGCTGCAGATAAAGCAGCTGCTAATGCCACTGCGGCACCTGCTGCGAGTATGCAAGCAAGCACTATCAATGTGAATAGCGCATCCGTAGATCAATTATCCACCATTAAAGGCTTAGGCCCTAAAAAAGCGCAAGCTATTATTGATTACCGTCAACAAAATGGCCCTTTTAAATCAGTGAGTGAATTAGGCAACGTGCCTGGCATAGGAGATAAATTATTGGCCAGCATTACGCCCTATGTGAATGCGAATCCAGCGTAAGGAAGATCTATTTGCCCATAGGAAACTGTGGGCAAATGGCGTTTGACAAATAATTTGCACTCATATATAGTTGCATTTGAATAAAAGAAGTACATTGTTACAAAAAGCACCATATTATACTAAAGAAATTTCTTTCAGTGATTTTAAAACGCTATTGAAACAACAAGGTTGGGTATTCAGTCGGCAAGCGGGTAGTCATGAAATATGGCATTCCTCGCAAGGAATGCGCCTCGTGATCCAAAATAATGGAGGCAAGGCAAAAGGATACCAACTTAAACAATTTCTTTTACAATGGAGCAAAGAACAAGAGGGCACTGTATGAGTGATGTATTTGATGGGTATTCAATTAATTTATATCCAGATGAAGATGCGCAGTACTTAGCACATTTTATAGAAATGCCAACTGTTTCTGCATTTGGTAATACACCTGAAGCGGCTTTGCACGCATTAGAAGCGGCATGGCAATTAATGAAAGAAGATTATCGTGCACACGGCGAAAGTGTGCCTATTGCCCCAGCTAAAAAACAATATAGCGGTAGTTTTAATGTGCGCGTCGGAAAAAAATTACATAAGCTATTGGTTATGGAAGCAGCAGCAGAAGGCATCAGCTTAAATGCCTTAGTATCACAAATATTAGCACGCGCAGCGTAGCAACATAGTATCAGCCAGATTATACAGAGAAACATTGCGGAGTAAACTCACATGGCTTGCTATTATGTATATAATTGTATATACTAACGCTATCACCGTAGAATGGGATAAACAAAAGAATCAGCAGAATATTCTCAAACATGGGATTGATTTTTATGATGCTGCGGAACTATTTAAGCGGCCTATGCTAAGAGAGATAGATAATCGTAAAGAATATGGAGAAGAACGCTGGATAGGAATAGGACTTTTACAAGAAGCTGTTGTCGTGACCATTTATACGCTACGTAGTGACGTTATTCGCATTATATCTGTGAGGAGAGCAAGTTATTATGAACGTGAAATCTACTGGAAAGCCATTAAAAACTAAAACGGACTGGGAACGGTTACGTCAAATGAAAGATGAGGATATTGATTATAGCGATATTCCTGCAACGGATGAAGCTTTCTGGGCGGATGCCACTATTTTTATTCCAATTCACCATAAAGTGCATATTTCTATACGATTGGATGATGACATTATTGCTTATTTCAAGCAACAAGGTCATGGGTATCAGTCTAAAATTAATGCCGTGCTACGCGCGTATATGCATGCGCAGTCGAAAAAGCGTGGTAAGAAATAATATAATCACATCATCATCTTATGATATTGAAAATACTCTGGCGTCCACATCGTTTTTTCAATCGCTGCGTCAATATCTTTAGGCACATGACCAGCTTGTCCTTCCTTAATAATTTGTTTGGCCACTGCACGTGCGATCGCAAGCGCTACTTCGCGTGCCATACTTAAGCTAGGTAATAGCGGTGCGTCTTTATCTTTTAAGATAGGCGCTAATTCGGCGAGTGCTTTGCAGGCTACCCATAAACAATCATCACTTAACCGTTTTGCTTGCACGCTAATAATAGCTAAGCCTAATCCGGGAAAAACAAGTGCATTATTACATTGCGCAATCTCACGCCACTGATGATTAAACTGTACAGGTGGAAAAGGGCTGCCCGTCGCAATCATCGCTTCTCCTTTGCTCCAACGTAAAATTTCTTCCGGTGTTGCTTCGCAACGTTCCGTTGGATTCGACAAGGGGAGGATCAATGGTCTTGCCACTCCAGCACACATCGTCGTAATCACTTCTTCTGTAAATGCATGTGTGACAGACGAAGAACCAATTAAAATAGTTGGTTTAACATTTTTAATCACATCAAGTAAGCCAATCGCATTGCTATTACTGAGTTGCCAGTCTTTCACTTCTTGATTGTTACGCGCGTAAGGTGTTTGGAAATCAGTTAATCCCTCGGTGTTTTCTAATAATAAACCGGGCCTATCTAATAACCAAAAACGAGCATTGGCTTCGCTTTCAGTTAAACCTTCTTTTTTCATAGCATCGCGAATTTGATCGGCAATGCCAGTACCTGCGGTGCCAGCACCAAACACAACAATGCGTTGATCTTTTAGCGATTGATTAAGAGAATGCACGCCACTCAAAATGGCTGCCAAAGTGACAACGCCTGTTCCTTGCATATCATCGTTAAAAGTACACATTTCATGTTGATACTTTTGCAAATGACGACGCGCATTGTCGCGACCAAAATCTTCCCAATGCAAGAAAACATGCGGGAAAGTGTCGCGTACAGCAGCCACAAATTCATCGACAAAATCATCATATTCTTTACCACTGATACGTGGATGTCGCCATCCTAAATAGAGGGGGTCATCTAATAAAGTTTGATTATTGGTGCCTACGTCTAATAAAATAGGTAAAGTACGATTGGGATTAATACCGCCACATAAGGTATACACCATTAGTTTTGCAATCGGAATATCCATGCCGCCAACGCCTTGATCACCAATGCCCAATACGCCTTCGCCATCGGTCACCACAATCAAATCAATTTCTGGATTAGAACGATTTTTTAATACCGAGCGAATATATTCTCTTTCCGGATAATTAATATAAAGACCTCGCGCACTACGATACTCGGTACTAAATTGTTTTACTGCAGTGCCAACAATCGGTGTATAAATGATAGGTAAGAATTGTGTTAAATGTTCGCTCACTAATTGATAAAATAAAGTTTGATTGTTATCTAAGAGAGAATTCAAGAATATATTTTGCGTTAATGCATCTTTGTAATTTTGAAATTGTCGATAAGCACGATCGACTTGTTCTTTTAAAGTTTCTATTTTAGTAGGCAATTTACCGCGCAAATTAAATAAAGTTCGTTCTTCTTCGCTGAAAGCCGTACCTTTATTTAATTGCGGCGTAGTTAATAACGGTTTTCCCGCTAAAGAAGTTACTACGATAGTTTTACCTGTTTTTGCATCCGTGCTGTATTTAAAATCTAACATGAAATTACTCCGTATTGTTCTCTTACTCTCTTGTCTTGTAAACAGATTCCTCTATCGGTGGATGTATTTCCGCTTTTTCTGTGCTGCCTTCCCAAGGAAGATGATGATACAAGGCTTCTTCTGTTAATTTAAAGATTGGATATTTAATAATTTGGAAAAATGGTGAATAATCAAAATCTTTCGGTGTATACAGTTTAGGATTTTTCGGTGTTAAAGTCCATTTTTCTTCTGTTTGTTGTTTTACAATCGGCAAAATAGGATATTGCACTGAGCGAAATGCTTCCGCGATCAGCGTAGAGCAAATTTGTCTGGAAGACGTGCTATTTTCAGAAAATAAACTGGAACGCCAACGTCTAGGAAAAAACTTCCACGGTAATAAAAAGCGCGCCAAATCTAAAATTTGTCTTACATCGTATTCATAACCTAATTGTTGAAGCGCATATGCAATCACACCTTGTGCATCGATACGAGAAATTCCGGTAGGTCGGCAAATACGAATGTGTTCATGCTGATAACGATTTAATGGGGATACAATCGTACCAGAGCCTAACAAACTTTCAATGATCAATTGCTCTGTGGGTTCGCCGTTGAAAAATTCTTTCACTTTTTGTCGCAATATTGGATTCTCAATTTCATGTAATCGACCAATGTATAATACTGCATGTGACCAAGGGCTTTGCGTAAAACTTTTGGTAAATTCACTGATACGAGTGCGGCCTTCAACTAATAAGACGTCTGCTGGTCTGATTTCATACAATACGCGATCAAAATCACACATGGGAACGTCGGTTAATGCTCGTTCACTCATTAAGTAGCGAACTAGCCAATTCTGAATCTGTTTAAAAAATACCACAATACACCTATTTGCTTTTCAACCTATTAATTAGTATATGCTAAAAATGAAATTTGTGGCAAATAAAATAAATGAGCATTGTCTGTCTATCCCTTGAGTTTCGCTCATGAGCTAGGTATGATTTAGCTTGGATAATTATATGAGGATACGTGCATGTTTCATGGCAGTTTGGTTGCCTTAGTGACCCCAATGGATGATGAAAGCAATATAGATTACAGTAGTTTGGAAAAATTATTAGCATTTCACATTGAGCAGGGGACGGATGGACTGGTCATTGCTGGTACAACAGGGGAGGGTGCCACGTTAACCGAAGAAGAAATCAATAAATTAATTCATTTTGTGATCCGTAAAGTTAACTCACGTATTCCTGTGATTGCAGGCACAGGCGCGAATAGTACGCACAAAACCATCGATAAAACCTTTAATGCGATGGAATTAGGCGTAGATGGCTGTTTATTGATGACACCCGCGTATATTAAGCCCACACAAGAAGGCTTATACCGACATTTTAAAGCGGTGAGTGAGGCGGTGCCAGTGCCGCAAATTTTATACAATGTACCTTCCCGTACAGCGTGTGATATGTTACCAGAAACGGTGGCAAGACTGGCTGAATGCAGTAATATTGTAGGGATTAAAGAGGCCGTGCGCGATGCAGCACGTTATCAAGAATTGATTAAATTATGTGGTAATCGTTTAAACATATTAAGTGGCGATGATGTGAGTTGTAAAGATTTAATGCTGGCCGGCGGTAAAGGCGTGATATCCGTTTCAGCCAATGTTGCGCCGAAGCTGATGCATGAGATGACTAAAGCTGCTTTAGACGGCGACCAGGCGAAAGCAACAGAGTTGGATAATCGCTTGCAAGCGTTACATCATGCTTTAGGTTTACAAACCAATCCTATTCCAGTGAAATGGGCGGTGCATCAATTAGGCTTAATTCGTGCCGGTATTCGTTTGCCATTAACGCCTTTGTCTGCTGAATTTCATGAACAAATTTTAACGGCCATGCAAACCGCCGGCATAACAGAAACCAGAAGTGAGTAAAATATGTCTAAAATAAACAAAATAGTATGGCTAGTGGGTGTGGCCTTAATTGCGGGGTGCACCATGGAAGGCAAAAATGACTTTGGCAATTATTATCAAAAACAAGCGAGCTTAAGTGAGCTAAAAACACCCGCGGGGATCCCAAATGAACAGCTTGATAATTATTATGTTGTTCCTGCTGGGCCGATGGCAGATGTTAAAACGATATCAATTTTACCGCCCGGTAGCTTGGCTTATCAATTAGCGCTAGAAAAGAATCAGCAAAATCAAAAGAAAAGCAGTTGAGTTAGGTGAAATCGATGCAACAACGCAAAGAATTATATAAAGGCAAATCAAAGACCGTCTATGATATTGGTGAGGTCGAGTCGGTATTAGTTGAATTCCGTAATGATGCTACGGCCTTTAATGCGGTCAAACATGCAATTTTAGCCGAAAAAGGTAAAGTAAACTGTGCAATTGACGCTTTTATTATGCAACATTTGATGAAACAAGGCATTAAAACGCACTGGATCCGCGCCATCAGTGAAACCGAAATATTAGCAAAACGTCTAGATATGTTGCGTGTAGAATGCATCATTCGCAATCGCGCGGCCGGAAGTATTTGCAAGCGTCTAGGATTAGAGCGGGGTCGCCATTTTTCTCCGCCGTTATTTGAGTTTTTCTTAAAGGATGATGCTTTGGGCGATCCGTTGATCACCGAAGATCATATTTTATTATTGAATTTAGCAACAGTTGAAGATATAGCGCTCATGAAAGCGCTGTCTTATCGTGTTAACGATATTTTATGTCCTTTATTTTTACAAGCCGGATTAGAGTTGGTCGATTTTAAATTAGAATTTGGTCGTTATCACGGCGAACTTCTTTTAGGAGATGAATTTACCTTAGATGGTTGCCGCTTATGGGATAAAGACAGCGGTGAAATCTATGATAAAGATCGCTTTCGTCAAGATTTAGGCAATGTGATCGAATTTTATAAAAAAGCAGCAGACCGCTTAGGAATAGTCGTTTGATGTCATTGTATTAGGAGAGGTACCGAAGTGGCCATAACGGCACCGACTCGAAATCGGTCGGGGGCATTGCGCTCCACGTGGGTTCGAATCCCACCCTCTCCGCCATTCTCAACAGTAGGAATACAATAGAATGTATCAGTTACCGTCGCGGTCACACATCGCAAGCTTTGATGTAGACGCACAAAAAACGTTTACTCCTTTGTGTCCGCAAGAATTACCGGTTCCTGATGGCAATGCTATTGTCGATGAATTAAATAAACAAGCGCAATTTGCCAGTCTACGTGTAGGCTCTAAAGACAGCCACAGTCCTCATGCAGTATGGATAGCTACAGAAAATCATCCTCCATTAGAAAAAATAGTAGGGCGCAATATGGATGTACGTTGGCCTGCGCATGCCGTCCCCGGTACAGTGGGATTTGAATTATTAGATGGGTTACCCGTCATTGATGACTATGATTATTTTGTATGGAAAGGAATAGAATTAGATATGCATCCGTATGGTGCGTGTTATCATGATTTAAGTGAAAAACTGTCGACTGGCGTGATAGAATTCCTGCACAGTAAACATATTAATACTATTTTAGTTGGCGGATTAGCAACAGAATATTGTGTTAAAAATACGGCGTTGCAATTACAACAGGCTGGATTTCAAGTTGTTATTAATTTGGCTGCGTGTCGCGGTGTCGATGAAATGAAAATACAACAAGCAATTGATACCATGAAATCAAACGGGATTGCATTTGTAAATTCAGTTAATGACTGCGAGGTGAAAGTTAAATGATTATCAATTCTTTGTTGGATACAGATTTTTATAAATTAACGATGATGCAAACCGTGTTACATCAGTTTCCTGGTGCCATAGTAGAATATCGTTTCCAATGTCGTAATGCAGAAGTTGATTTACGTCCCTATGCGGATGAATTTCGCCGTGCCATTGATGAATTAGCCATGCTTTCCTTCTCTAAAGAAGAATTAAATTATTTACGACAATTCCCATTTTTTAAAAGTGAGTTTATAGAGTTCTTGCGAATTTTTCGTTTTAATCCTGAGTTCGTTACGATAGATACGCAGGGTAAATTTTCATTGACGATCAAAGGACCCTGGTTGCATACGATTTTATTTGAAATTCCTATTCTCGCCATCATCAGTGAAATTTATTATCACCATCAAGATAACTATAAGCACTTATTAGAAGATGGTGAAAGGAGACTGCATGAAAAAGTAAAGAAAATTGCCGAGAGTACAGAGGGAGAAGACTTTGTTTTTTCTGAGTTTGGCACGAGAAGACGATTTTCAAAAGCTTGGCAAAGCTTAGTACTGACTATTTTAAAAGAAAAATTAGGCAAACAATTGGCAGGTACCAGTAATGTATATTTTGCCAAAGAATATAACTTAAAGCCGATAGGCACAATGGCACATGAATACTTACAAGCGTGCCAAACATTAGGCCCACGATTAATTTACAGCCAACAGTTTGCTTTTGAGCGGTGGGCACAAGAATATCGCGGTGAATTAGGTATTATTTTAACTGATGTTTATGGGTTAGAAGCGTTCTTAAAAGATTTTGATTTGTATTTCTGTAAACTATTTGATGGCGTGCGTCATGATTCGGGCGATCCTTTTGTGTTTGGTGAAAAAATGATTGCGCATTATCAACAGTATCGCATCGATCCGCGTACAAAGACTTTAATTTTTAGTGACAATTTAAATTTTGATATTGCGTTAAAAATTTATCATCACTTTAAAGGCCGTATCAAAGTTGCTTTTGGGATCGGAACGTATTTGACGAACGATATGGGCATCAGTGCATTACAAAATGTTATTAAAATGGTGTATTGCAATGATCATCCAGTGGCAAAAGTATCGGATACGCCGGGTAAGACGATGTGTCCGGATGAAAATTATTTAGCGTATTTGAAACAAGTGTTTGGATTGACGCAGGGGTGATATAAAAAAGCAATAAGGAAAGAACGACAATGGATTTAACCACATTAGGAATTGATGTAAAACAAGATATCATCGCTGGTGTCGATGAAGTTGGTCGCGGCCCATTAGCGGGGCCGGTGGTTGCCGCAGCAGTCATTTTAAATCCGCAAAACCCGATTGACGGTTTAAAAGATTCTAAACAATTGACGGCCATGAAACGAGAGTATTTAGATAAACTTATCCGCGAAAAAGCAGCCGCTTTCGCCATAGGCCAAGCGGATGTAGCAGAAATTGATGGTATTAATATTTTGCAAGCCTCCTTATTGGCAATGCAACGTGCGGTGGCATTATTATCGATTCAACCCAGCGTTGTTTTAGTCGATGGCAATCGTTGCCCTCAATGGGGGTATCGCAGCCATGCCATTATTCGGGGTGATGCCTTGATTGAGTCGATTTCAGCTGCGGCTATTATTGCTAAAGTGTATCGCGATGGACTGATGAAAGCATACCATGATGAATTCCCTGTGTATGGCTTTGATCATCATATGGGCTATGCCACCGAAAAACATAGACTCGCTTTACAACAATATGGTCCTTGCATATTACACAGACGTAGCTTTTCTCCGGTTAAAGAAATGGTGGAATACTAAATATGGCATCGCCTAATTTTATTCATTTAAATTTGCATACCGATTATTCTTTAAAAGATGGTTTATGTCATTTAGAACCTTTATTTACGCTTTGCCAAGAGAACCATATTCCCGCATTGGCGTTAACCGATTTAAATAACTTATTTGCCGCCATTAAATTTTATAGCTTGGCATTAAAAAATGGCGTAAAACCAATTATTGGCTGTGATTTGGAACATTACAAGCTGGAAAGTCAAATATCGGCAAAAAAAGAATTATTAACCAGTCAAATAACGTTATTATCGCAAACAAATCAGGGCTATCATAACTTATTGAAATTAGTTTCTACGGCATATAATGAAGGGCAAAAGGTTTTAACGAAACCAGGGGTTGATCGCGACTGGGTTCAGCGCTACAGCCAAGATTTAATTGCCTTATCCGGGGGAATAGTAGGCGATGTAGGTCAATGTATTCTGCGCCGAGATAGTGCGTCGGCAAAAGAATGCGCACAATTTTGGCAGAGTCTATTTGGCGATAGATATTATATTGAAATTCATAAAGTGGGTTTGCCTGAAGAAGACTATTACATTAATGAAGCAGTCCGCTTGGCGATAGAATTGAATATAGCGGTGGTTGCCACCAATAAAGTGCGCTATTTGACCGCGAATCAATTTGAAGCGCATGAAGCGAGAGTGTGCATTAGCGAGGGCGATTTATTAGGCGATCCTAATCGTAAGCGCATGTATACGAATCAACAGTATTTGCGCAGTGAAGAAGAAATGCAAAAATTATGGCAAGCTTATCCACACGCTTTGCAAAATAGTGTCGAAATTGCCAAACGCTGTAATGTGTCTATTACGTTAGGCACATATCACTTGCCTAACTATGAAGTGCCGCCGAGTTTTACCACGGAAAGTTATTTAGAGTATATGGCCGAAGAAGGTTTAGCACAGCGCTGGCCCGCTATAACGGCAATGAATGACGGTGTATTACAACGTCAAGATTACGATGAGCGGTTAAAGCGTGAATTGGCAGTCATTAATGGCATGGGCTATACCGGTTATTTTTTAATTGTGGCTGACTTTATTAATTGGGCAAAGAAAAATGATGTGCCCGTGGGCCCAGGTCGCGGCTCTGGTCCTGGATCGTTAGTTGCATATTGTATTGGGATCACCGATTTAGATCCATTAAAATATGATTTACTGTTTGAACGATTTTTAAATCCAGAGCGCGTTTCTATGCCGGACTTTGATGTGGATTTTTGTATGGAAGGGCGCGATAAAGTCATAGATTATGTTGCCAATCGCTATGGTCGCCATAGTGTTTCGCAAATTATTACGTATGGCACCATGGCAGCTAAAGCAGTGGTGCGCGATGTCGGCCGTGTTTTAGGATATCCTTATGGTTTTGTCGATTCGTTAGCAAAATTGATCCCTTTTGAATTAGGCATAACGTTAGAAAAAGCATTAGCGCAAGAAGAATTATTGCGTCAGCGTTATGAAGAGGAAGAAGATGTACGTGCACTCATTGAATTAGCATTGATATTAGAAGGCAGTGTGCGCAATGCCGGTAAGCATGCGGGCGGTGTTGTGATTGCGCCCTCCAAAATCAGCGATTTTGCACCCATCTACTGTGAAGCTGGAAGCGATGCTTGGGTAACGCAATATGATAAGGATGATGTGGAAGCGGTCGGGCTAGTTAAATACGATTTTTTAGGGTTACGTACTTTAACTATTATTAAATGGGCGGTAGATGCTATTCACAAAGTACAGCAGCAGCAAGGTGGCACTTTATTAGATATTCAATTGATCGATTTGCAAGATGCTAAAACATTTGAATTATTGCAAAAGTGTGAAACCACAGCGGTGTTTCAATTAGAATCGCGCGGCATGAAAGATTTAATTAAGCGCTTACAGCCCGATTGCTTTGAAGACATTATCGCTTTAGTCGCATTATTTCGTCCAGGACCATTGCAATCAGGCATGGTGGATGATTTTATTCATCGTAAGCATGGCGTTGCTGAAGTGGCCTATCCGCACGCTGATCTCGCGCCGGTATTAAAATCAACGTATGGTATTATTTTATATCAAGAGCAAGTGATGCAAATTGCACAGGTGCTAGCGAATTATACGTTAGGCGGTGCTGATCTATTACGCCGCGCTATGGGGAAAAAGAAGCCTGAAGAAATGGCGAAGCAACGACAAATTTTTATCACAGGAGCCACCTCGCGCCAAGTTTCTGCGGATATCGCCAACAGCATTTTTGATTTAATGGAAAAATTTGCTGGCTATGGATTTAACAAGTCGCATTCCGCAGCTTATGCATTATTGGCTTATCAAACAGCGTGGTTAAAAGCACATTATCCGGCAGAATTCATGGCGGCAGTCTTAACCTCTGAATTGCAAAACACAGATAAATTAGCGCAGTTGATCGATGAATGTAAGCGCATGGGCTTAACAGTGCTCGCGCCGTCACTTTATACCAGTGATTATGTTTTTGTGGTGAATGCTGCGGGTGCGATTGAATATGGATTAGGGGCATTAAAAGGGGTAGGAGAAGGCGCTGTAGAAGTGATTATTCAAGCGCGAAAGCATCAGCAGTTTAATTCATTTTATGATTTTATTACCAGCTTAGATGTGAAGAAAGTCAATCGCCGCGTGTTAGAAACCTTAATCAATAGCGGGGCGTGTGATGTTTTCAAAGTGGAGCGAAGTTCGCTCTTAGCCAGTTTACCCAAGGCCTTATCATTAGCGGAAAAAGAAGCCGAAGCAAGCAGTATGGGACAAGGCAGCTTATTTGCATTGATTGAAGAAAAACCCTCCGTTGAGTATGTCATGGCACCGGCATGGACATTACGGCAAAAACTACAAGCAGAAAAAGAAAGCTTTGGTTTTTACTTTTCGAGCTTACCCATAGATGCGTACCGTATTGAATTAGATAAAGTGTTTCAAACCCGTATTGACTCATTATCGAGCAATGGGTATAATAAGATTGCGGGTTGGGTCAGTGAAATTCGCACCTTATTCAATAAGCGCAATGAGCGTATGGCTTTCATTAAATTAATCGATGAAACAGGGCAAATTGAAATAGCAGTATTTGCTGATTTATATCAAGAATTAAGGCCCTTGATTCAAAAAGATTGTTTGCTCATTATCGAAGGCGAAACCAGTCAAGATCAATGGAGCAATGGCTTACGCATGAGCGCTAAGAGAATATGGGGTTTAGATGATTTTAGGCAAATTCATTTGCAACATCTTGAAGTGAGTGTGGAAGATAAAACTTGCTCGCCTAAGGTATTGCAGAATCTGCATGACATTTTAAAGCGCTATCAACCAGGACCAACTAAGGTAAGAATTTGTTTTTCAACGGATAAAGCCCAAGCACAGATTGCATTAGGGGAAGAGTTTCATGTGAATCCCAGCGATGCATTGTTAGATGAGTTAGGGCAGTATGGAGAAGTGAGATTGGTATATTAAAAGAGGTAACCCCATGCAAACTTCATCGACACGCACTATCGGTCTAAGCCGAGTCATCTTGCTCGTCATTATCTCTTGCTTAGGGATCCGCTGGTTGCCCGTTGCCGCCAGTCTAGGACCTTCGGCATTATTATTTTGGGGGCTAGGCGCTGTTTTATTTTTCATTCCCATGTCATTAATCTTTATAGAACTGTCATTAAATTTTAAAGAAGATGGCGGCATGTATTTATGGATAAAATCAGGATTGGGTCCTAAATATGGTTTTTTAGGGGCGTGGTTTTATTGGGCGTGTAATTTCTTTTATTATCCAGGTATTTTAACTTTTTTAGCGATTGCGATAAGTTATATTTTAGGAAATCATGCCTTAGCAAGCAATCCGCACTTTATTGCCTGCACGGTGATTATTGGTTTTTGGATCGCGGTACTGATGAATATGTTTGGCCTACAGTATGTCGCTAAATTGGCGAGTTTTTGTGGTGGATTAAATTTAGCAATGATATTGTTTATTATTGTGTGTGGCGCTATCTTTCATTATTATCATTATTCAGCAGCAACTACTTTTTCATGGCAAACATTTTGGCCGCATCAAGGGATTGTCAGTAATTTATCGAATTTAGCTATCTTAATGTTTGCATTAACTGGATTAGAGCTGATTCCCACATTAGCCGGCTCGGTACGTAATCCGCAGCGTACGTTACCAGTGGGTTTATTTATTTGTACCATTCTATTAATTGTTTTATATATGACGGGTACAGTGATGACTCAATTTATTATGCCCGCAGATAAATTAACCGGCGCAACCGGATTATTTGATGTGTTTGCAACGATCAGTCAAACGCTGCATATTGTTTTGTTAGTTAAGTTATTGATCAGTGCCATCGTCATTGTGGATATTTGCGCTTTGATTCTATGGTTGATTGCACCAACAATTATGTTTTTTGAGTGTGTTGAAGGTGACATTTTACCTGAGTGGCTTAGACGATTAAATCACAATCACATTCCTATGAATTCTTTGTTGTTACAAGGTGCTTTGATCACCATACTAATTTTATTAACGACTTATTTGCCGGGCGTGAATGATATGTATATGGTATTGATATTGATGGCATCAGTGGTTTATTTTCTTCCTTGTGTATTATTGTGTATTTCTTATTTTAATATGCGACGCAAAAATACTTTAGCTAAAACAATATTTGGTTTTAAAACAGCAATCGTATTATCGATATTAAGCTTACTTTCTTTAGTGTTTGGGATTGTCATTACGTTTGTTCCAGAAAGTGGCTTGCACACAACGCAAGCGATTGTTGTGTATGAGGCAGAATTAATTGGCGGACCTATTTTGTTTATATTGGCAGGATATTGGATTTATAGACACAAGAGCAGACAGCAAGCGGCGGATAGTTTATTGCCAGAAGTGAATTTTGAATAAGATTTATTATAGTGATTGTCTTAAATAACGGAAGGATCTCTTGTAGGGTGGATTAAGGACATTGGCACAATACTTGAAATTCGATATTTTCTGAAGTTATTTTCAGTTTTTGAATGAACTTACGAAAAATGTCCGAATCCACCATTATTCATGGTGGATTCGGACATTTTCTTTGTTTTCTCCTGTTTCCTAAAGAAACACGCGCATAAACTTTTTGGAATATCATACAAATGTCCTTAATCCACCCTACAGTAAATTCACATTTTGAAAGGTGAATGACATATACATCGAAAACTAGTCCAACAAAGCATCCACTCTTGCCGCACAGATAAAATCATTTTCCGATAACCCACCTACCGTATGCGTGTTATAGCGAATAACACAATAATTATAATGGACTTCTAAATCCGGATGATGGTCTTGCTGATGCGCTACCCAAGCAACGGCATTGACAAAAGCTATGGTTTCATAATAATTTTTAAATTGAAAACGGCGTTGTAATGATTTACCGTCATCGATAATATTCCATTGAGGCGTTTCTTTTAAATACGTTTGACATTGCAGCATTGATAACGCGGCGGTTCCTTCAGCGTAAGTGACACAATTTTTTTGTGATAGTTTTTCCATAAAGCGATCCCTTAATTAGAATGATCTTGTTCGGTTATATGCGTTGCATTTTAGCAGGTAGAGTATATCATAACACGACTTTCTCTATAAACTATTCTGAGACGGAGAGCCTGGTTCTTGCTGTAGAGGGATGTCTTGGTGGTCTATAAGCCCGCGATTTTGGTGATTTAAAAAGATCTGTCTGCGGCTCAGTAGCAGAGGGATTTGGGCGCTCTATCGTGCCAGAAAGAATCTGTTGTATTTTTGAGAGTTTGCGGCGCGTTGCTGTATCATAGACAGTTTCCCCATCACGGTTTTTGGCTGCAGGATTAACACCTTTATTAAGAAAATAGCTTACCAGCTCTGGATAATTGAAGTTTGTCGCTACCATTAGCAGCGTAAATGTCGAGGTGGGTGTCTTATCGTTTTCTGCAAGAGGGTTCAATCCCAAACTAACAAATTTCTCTACTATTTCCAGCTGTCCACCAGTAACTGCAGAGCTTAATTGATCAAACTCGGATAATTCTTTAACTTTAGTTGCACCATGCTTTATAAGCATGTCAACTATGTCTGTATGTCCTTTACAGGCAGCAACCATCAAAGCCGTTCCATTACACGAGTAGCGGCCATAAGGAGTATTGTGAATAGCATTGCAGTTTGCTCCCTTATCTAATAAAAGATACTTCACAATATTAATATGTCCGCCGCCAGCGGCAGCAATAAGCGCTTTATCGCGGGCGTCTGCATTGATATTTTGCCCGCATTCCAGGAGTAATTCCACTGCTTTCAAATTACCAGAATTTGCTGCAGTACAGAGACTGTATTCACTAGGACAAAGCTTTAGTCTTTTTAGCAGGAGTTCTAAAACTTTTAATTGCTTGGGAGCGGATACACTATGATAAAGAGCATTGCTGCGCGATAAATTCGCAATATCTTGTACACTCCAATTCAGCATGGTGATTAAAGCTATAGCTATGTCTGAGTGTTGATGTAAGTTTGCCGTGTCTAATAGCTTGACACGATCCTGTGAACCTAGTTGAGCAAAACGCTCCGCTTTCTTTTGAAGTGCCCACAAGACGCAAGCATGTGCTCCTAAGCTAATAAATCTATCCAGCAAGCATACCAGGTCATCATTTGTAAGGCGTTTTATCAACATATCTGCTATCTTGTCGTGACCATGTGTTATTGCTGCATTAAATGCCTCATAATATTGCTGGCAATTCTTATAGGTTAACCGGTCATATTCAACTGCAATTTTTTCACATTCTTCGATATCACCATTTATGCATACATTTATTAAAGACACAGCTCCCCTCACAAACTTATATTATTTTGGCCATTGTAAGATAATATGTAAAAATAGTCAATCTTATGGACACCTTATGGACAAATAAAAATAGTCAAAATGAGTTGCGCTTAAGCACCCAAGTAAGGTATGATAAGCATAATTTTTGCGCATGTTGGAGTAGAATAGTATGGTAGTTGATCATTCTGTGTTGCATTTTTTTACAGATGCGAGCACGATAGTAAAAGGGGTGATGTTGGTATTATTATGCGCATCGCTTATTTCTTGGACAATTATCTTTCAACGTGGCTCTTCTTATCGTCGTTTGCGTAAAGCCACGCGTCAATTTGAAGAGACTTTTTGGTCTGGCTTAGATTTAACGCAATTATACAGCCGTATTACGCAGAAAAAGATTCCTCACATTGGTTTAGCGGCTATTTTTCAATCCGGTTTTGAATCTTTTTTACACGCTAAAAAAGAAGCCTTACCGCAAGATGTGACTTTAGAAAATACAGAGCGGGCGATGGCGATTGCGGAAAACAAAGAAATCGACGAGATAGAACAGTATTTACCCATTTTAGCTACGATTGGTTCAACCAGCCCCTATATTGGGTTGTTTGGCACTGTTTGGGGAATTATGACTTCTTTCCAAGCCTTAGGACAAAGTGAGCAAGCAACGATTGCTATGGTCGCACCCGGTATTTCTGAAGCATTGATTGCCACGGCAATGGGATTATTTGCCGCTATCCCTGCGGTTATTGCTTATAACCGTTATGCGCACAGTGCCGATCGACTTGCCAATCAT
>CBFGYT010000003.1:0-17729 GCA_965653065.1 uncultured bacterium
ACACACAGGAATGACTTCTAAGTTTTGATCAATCGCGGTATAGCACACGGCTAAGGTTTGTGCCTCTACCCCTTGTGCCGCATCGACAACTAATAGCGCTCCTTCACACGCAGATAAAGAACGCGACACTTCATAACTAAAGTCCACATGCCCGGGCGTATCAATGAAATTTAAGGTATACAGTACGCCATCGCGCGCTTTGTACTGTAAACAAACACTTTGTGCTTTGATGGTAATGCCTCGCTCGCGCTCTAAATCCATAGAGTCTAATACTTGCGCTGCCATTTCACGGTCGCTTAAACCACCGCACAATTGAATTAAACGGTCGGAAAGAGTTGATTTACCATGGTCGATATGCGCGATGATAGAGAAATTTCTGATATTTTTCATAGAGATGTGATTATTGATACCCTGTTGTTGCTGTCTACTGACTATTATATAGCGATGTAGGATCTGTTGATATTGCATTTGTCGAAACGAAAAATGCAATATCGACAGACCCTTATGCCCGGGGAACATTTTACGACCAATAAGCGTTAAAGTAAAGAAGATAAAATCTACAGATTACGGATTACTTAACCTATTGAATAACCGACCGATTTACCATTTATTATTTCCCTCTTTGCCAAAAACGGTCTATACTGTTTGTATGAAATATAAACATTGCGAGTCATTGATATGGGTGAAATCTTCAAGAACATTTTAAATATCAGTAGCTATCATAATAATTTTAGCGAAGAACATATTGATCTATTGGTGGAAAACTCTTATCTGAGCAATTACGTACGTGTCATGCTTGCTTCTTCTCTGGCAAATCAATGCAAAGGCTTAAATAGTGATCCCCGTTTTGATGAGGGCTATGAATACGTGCGCATGTTAGAGCGCGAAATTATTCACATGCTACATCAAGTCTTTAAGTTGAAGCACTTAGAGATTCGATTCCCTTCTGGCATCACTGCAAAAAGTGCTTTGCTGCTCAGTATACTGGAACCCGGAGACACCATCATGGGTCCAGTCAATCGATTATCGACACGTGCCTCGCCTTTATATTCAGCTTATCAATGCCAGCAAATCCCTATGTTAAATAATCGATGTGCTGTTGATTTAGATCTGTTTGCAAAATCATTACAAAGTCTTCAACCCAAATTAGTTTTATTAGGCGCTGAAACACAATTATTTAATTGGCCTATTGCAGATATTTCGCAGATCTGTCATCAATACAATGTTCCATTAGCTTATGACTTAAGCCAATTTCTAGGAATGGTGATTGCCAAAAAATTTCAAAGTGATTTATTTGACTATTGCGACATTATCGTCAGTAGTACCGCCGGATCGCTACATGCACCTGAACGCGGATTACTCTTCTTTAATGATTCTGAATACTTAAATCAAGTTAATAAAAAAGGATTCCTATTTAAGAGTCAAGAAATTTTATCCAATGAATTAGCCGGCTTAGGAGTTGCACTCTCCGAGATGACTAGCTTTGGAGCCACTTATGCAGCAGATGCGATCCATAATGCGAAAACCTTAGCGGATTTTTTAACTAAAAAGGGATTTAATGTCTTATTTAAAGAACAAGGATATACAGAAAATCACATCATTTTAATTCAACACCCTGACAGTAAAGCGGCTGTTAACGCATTAGGTCGCGCCGGTATCTTAGCAGCCTGTTGTCAGTGCTCTTCATCTATAGACGAAAGGACCTACTGCATTAAACTAGGCACGCATATTGTAACGCGCCGCGGAATGAAAGATGCTGAAATGTTACAAATCGCTACGGCAATTGGAAATGTACTCAATGATAATGAAGTACCAGAAATAGTGAATAATCGTCTTGTAAAGCCACTGGCTAAAGAATTTATTGATGTGCATTATTCTTATGATGGGCAATTTCCTATACGCCATCAATGGCAAACACAACCGTATGAAACCTTACAAGATATTAGCACTCTAGATGCATTAAAAACTTCGCGTGCTTTTTCTAAAGTTCCTATGGAATTATTAACGGAAATCGAACCTTACTTCACGCGCATAACATTATCCGATAAAAGCATTCTCTTTAAGAAAGATGCGCCTAGCGATAGCCTTTACTTCATTGCAAGCGGACAAATTGAAATTTACGACCCTGACGATAATGACAAACGGATTATTGTGAGCTTACCGTCAGAACATTTCGGTGAATTTGGCGCCATTACCCACGCTCCTCGCCGTTTTTCAGCTAGAGCCATTGGTAACGCCGTATTGTTAAAACTCACTGCGGATGATTTTAATAGCTTGCTATTCACTTTACCTGAATTGAAACACTATTTTGAAAAATATATTGCTGAGTTGGGGAAGAAGTAATATGTTCCTCTTTAAAAACGAGTAAGATAAACTGGCAAATCGGTCGTCGGAAACTTCGCCGGCACTTGAAAGAACATCTCAGCGACCCAACCGCGATGGTAAGTTGCATGATGAACAACATGCTGTAGCATGTCAAATTGCGTCATGGCACTCTTCTGGCCGTCCATAAAAGTGAAAGGTAATATCTCAGCAAGTGATTGCTCAGTCTGACGCTTTGCCCAGTCGATATACCATCGATTTATTTTTTGCTGTGCTTCCCATAAGTCTGCTAATACTGCGTACATCACTATATTCCGCGCTTTGAAGCCATGTTCACGGCCTTCTAAATGCGCTTGCCAAATGAGATCGACGATATAATTGTGATTAAGTGTGCCAATGATAGTCTTGAAAAGTGTCGGTCGCTCTTTAGTCGCTTCACCAGACGGCAATGCCGCCACCGCTTCGAAGGTGAGGTCATCGGCCCATAAGCGATAGTTAGCTAGCATCTGCGCATTCTGTATGTTGGTCATTGACGACATGGGAAATATCTCCAGTATATAAAGTAAATGAATTGTCATTACTTGAATCCATCATAGAGAAGATAAATTCAGTTATTACATCTATCTTCACCGTCTGCTACCTCTATCATTTTTCATATCCCAAAATGGTTATGGCATTTACTTAATACTCTTAATGCTAAATAGCCTAAGAGTTGCTAAAACCTCTTCCATCTGCTCTTGCAAAATATGCGGAGGATTAAAAATCCAAAGACCTGTACCTATCATTCCTGTTTGTGGTTGTGGATCTAGCAGAAATTCTATATTGAGTTGGTTCTCGACATGCTTTTTTCTTAGATTTTTAATAAACGCCTGATTTTCCCGCTGATTGATGATGGGATACCATAAACAATAAACCCCTGTGGCGAATTTTTTGTAACTCTGCATTATTTTATCTGGAATGAGTTGATACTCCTGCTTTAATTCATAGGAAGGGTCGATAAAAATAAGGCCTCTTTTTTCTTTGGGTGGCAATGCTGCATTCATATGCGCAATGCCATCTTTAAATAGATATTGAACTGATTTGTGCTGTTTATTAAGGCTTTTTAAAAAATCAAATTCACCAGGATGCAGCTCGCAAAAATTAAATCTATCTTGCTCTCTCAAACGGTGCAGCGCAAATAAGGGTGAGCCTGGGTAGAGTTGTAACGTATCGCTATTATATTTGTGAATGACTTCCATCCAGGAATTAAAAACCGCCGGCAGTTTTTCTTTATTTTTTCCAGAATAACTCCACACCCGCTTTATACTCCGCTGTCTTTTGCGCCATAGGCGAGGTTAAATCATAATTGCCTCTGCCAGCATGAGTCTCAAGATAAAATAAAGGTTTCTCCTTTTGGCCCATGTAATCACAAATTAAACATAATGTAACATGCTTTAAAACATCTGCAAAACTTCCGGCATGATAGGCATGCTGATAACTAAGCATAGGCAACCACCTTGAATGAAAAAATACGCCTTTGCGGCAAATCTGGATTATAACCAAAACTCGGTGGCCAGGCAAAATCTCATGCCGGTAGTTAACTTTGTGTATGAGATAAATGCTTTCTACTATTGACATAAAACGCTTTTTGAGGTCAAATATGCTATTAGCGCAGGATGCAACATCTTATAGGAGCAAAGCCCTATGACGCATATCCTTAAATCAATATCGGTGATTCTGGCTTATTCGTACATAATTTGGAGAGCTAAATATGAGTTCGACTTCTTCTCAGGTCTTGCCTTTTGTTTCAGAAGATCTTCCAGAGGAATGGTCTCAAGATCTTGACAGTACTGATATGAATGAACAGGATTATAGTTTTCCTTGGCGTTTTGTGGCAATTGTCGCAGAAATTGCAGTAGGATTTCTAGGTATACTCTTCATTCTGTGTCTAATGCATTATATTTATAGTATGTGGTCTAGGAAAGAAGAGTCAGAAGCGCCTCTGCTTCCGGATAGTTCCACTCAAAGATCTAGAAATAGTGATAGACAATGTTCACGATCTTTTGCGCCCTTTTTCATAGCTGCAACTTTTATTGCGGCATGTGTTGGAGGTGCTTCAGGAACTACTGTATCAATATATGCCAGTCCAAGTAATTCGTCTGATGACGGCAGAAATGCTGCTACTACTACTAGCTCTCGCTTTGGCTAAAAAGTGTTAAGAAAGTAGCATTTTGATTACTTACATCAACTTTGTTGCTAAAAGCTTACTTCACTCAATGGAGTAAAGAATGAGATCAAGCTCAAAATAGCGCTAGATACAGTAAAGGTCTTTGGCTCTTAATAGGCGGGTTATCCACAAACAAGCTTACCTGGGGTTGCAAAGATCATAGGGTTAACTAGGATTTTTTCGCACTTGGGACGAGATACTGCATTCTGAAAACTAGTGGTAGTAAGACTTATCACCAGTAGCGATATAGCGATTATACTTACTACTAAGTACTTAGTAGCAAAATTTTCTATACATGTCATATTATGCTATTATTCAGAATTTCTTTTAAAGTTCCATCGTAATGAAATTAAGAAAAGTGCTATTAGCGTAGAAGAAATTAATGATTCCAACACAGCAAATAACGGCTTTATTATTGTATTGAAGCTTTTAAACTCTTCACTAGAAGATGATAAGAGTAGTTGAAAAGGGCTTATGATCTGCTTTAAAGATACAAGCAGGTTTGGAGAAAAGTTACTAAAGAAAGAATCTTGATTATTGACTATATCAATAGACATATAAATCAATGTAAATAGTAGCAATATAAAAATAAGATATCCAAGCGGCTTTATAATATTCTGCCCATAATCAGACAAAACACGATATGTTTTGCTAAAAAATCTATTAACCGGTGTTATTATGTTAGTTCTTTCAAAAGCTCTTCTCATAAGATAGTTATAGTCATTTTGTTCTGCGTACCAGTTATTAGTTTTTGCCATATTATAGATGACTCTTAACTTTTTATATTCTCTCTCATTATGCAATATGCGCCTCCGCTTTATCTGTCTATATTTTTTACAGGCGGCTTGTAAGTTATGTAGATTATTTTTATCAAAAAGAAAGGACCTCATCAAGTAATGTTTGTCAAAAGAAAAATCTTTACGTTGCGGTAAGGTTATATTATTCGTTATTCCGTCTTTTAGTAAAAGAAAAGACGGCGTGGTATAAAATTCACACTGAATAGCTTCAAACGACTCAAGTCTTGTATCTATAAAGTCTAGATAGGCTGCAAACGTGCAGTCGATTACCTTCAGATGTTTTATTTCACAATTAGTAAACTTAATGCCTCGGTTGTAATAGTTGAGATTCTCTTCACATTCATTCCTATTAGAAAAAACAGTATTTTTAAAAATGATCTCTTGCAACTTTGTACTTTTTATATTAAATTCAGAGAAGATACTAGAGTCGCTTATCATTAGAACATCGACTTTACTAATATTGATTTCACACCGTCCTTTCAAAGTACTATTATACAAGTCCATGTGTTCTACATAACGACTACCACCATCTATTTTTAATCCTTTTATATTTGAACCGGGAAGTCTAATATCACGAAATACAAAATCAGTCTCGTCCAGCTTTAGATTTATGATATGAATATAAGGAAAGCAACTAATACCCTTTGTTAACTGCCGTATAAATTCCTTCTGCTTTTTTTCTTTAAACTCCGGCTTCCAATGTATATCATCTTCCGATTCCGATTCTGGTAATGGTAAATGTAGTATACAGAAGTGTTCTTCACCATATACATAAAGTTCCTCTTCTGATTCAAGGTCAAAACAGCATCTAAAATTTGTTGTATAATTCAATTCTGTATCAATAATAGCTTGTCTTCCTCTATAATGGCTTGGGACGACTGAGCACGTTCTTTCATACCCACATTCATAGTTAATAACATGATTCTCTGTAGTAACCATGCATTGCTCCTCTATCTATTCATTGTGACAGTTCTTATTACTATTCAGATTATTTTAATTTGCTGGTCAAAAATATGTTTGCCTCTATGTTTCTTTTCAATCTAACATGGCAAAGAAGAGTTTTATGCATAATTACCGCACATTGACTCTCTTTGTAGCAACGCTTTGTTAACATCATTTAAGATCGACATAAACACATAATCCTCTTTGGGTTGCTCATTATACGCTAAAGCTATTATAACACCTGTACAAGGATTATATGCAAATAACGATTGGTAACCCGGCATACCACCAGCATGCATCCAGTATACTCCGCCGCTTTTTAAATATACCATCCCTATGCCAGAGCCCGCTCCCAGATTGACAAACAGCTTATCCCGCTTTTGTGCATCTTTAAGCATAGAGTTCAGCTGCGTATTATCAATAACATTACCATTATCTTCATTAACAACCGTCAACATGGGTCCGCTGACATATCGGGCGAAAAGTTTCATTCGTTTTGTCTACGGTCAAAACAAAATTAACTAAATTTGATAGTATATTAACCGGTAAACCATAATATATCCGCATATTTATTGAAAAGTGATCTATTTACCCAGAAAAATAGGTTGTTTTTTGTGAAGCTAGCTCTAAAAATGAGATTTTCGCTTATAGCCAACTAAAAGTGACGATACTAGGGGTTCTAGGCGTAAACCCCTAGAATCAAAATCCAATCAACAAATTATATGCTATATTGCCCCTAATCTGACTCCTTTATGGCATCAATACTTATACCCCATAACATACTCTTGAATTTGGGTCATAGCCTGTGACCCAATTACCTTTTCATTTAGGAATTAATTTCTGTTAGGCTCAAAGCTGGATCAGACGACATATATCTATTTGACATATATGTCTGTTTGATATATACTTGTGATAATCAGCGTTATAATGGATAGTTTATAGAATGCGTATTATATCAAAAAGGAAAATCAGAGAGTATGTCCGCAATCATGCTCAAGCTGAATTACCACTGCTAGAATGGTACTTAAAAATGCAAGAAGTAAAGGTGATAGATATTTATTCATTACGTGAAAAATTTAATAGCGTTGATGCTGTTTATGGATACACAGTTTTTAATATTGGGGGTAACAATTACCGATTAATTACCGCTATACATTACAATAAACAAATTTGTTATATTCGAACCATCTGGACTCATGCAGAATATAGCAAACCATATAATCAAGCCAAGTTAAAAAGAGGTGAATTATGAGTAGAGCTGCTTTAGCAATTGATTACTTTGATAAGAAAACAGAGCGTAAGTTCCATTTACCTATCTCTGTCTTTAAAAAACCTAATAATGATAAAGAATACAATAAGCTTGAGAAAATACTAGATCAACTGATTGATGAAGTACGTGATGACGAAAAACATCCGCTTTCTATTGCCATGGAAATTATAGGGGAAAATTTAGAGCAATATGATAACATGAACAACCCTGCTATCGGAGCAGATGTCAATGAAGTAGATCTTGTTAAATATATAATGAAAATCAACTCTCTACATCAAAACGACTTGGCCGATATTTTTGGTGGGCAAGCAAATGTATCTAAATTTTTAAGCGGTGAAAGATCTCTGTCTAAGAAACAAATTATTGGATTAAAAAAGAGATTCCATATTAGCGCAGATTTTTTTGTTAAGTAGTTTCTATATTTTAAAATAGGATTAATTGTGAGATTAATATAAACCCCTAATTAGAATTAAATGTGTTTATTGTAAATGCTATTACATAGATGCATTAACAGAAACTCAGTGCAAAAAGAGAAGTTGCCAGCGAATAAAATTTCTCAGCATCTAAAATAATGCCGTGATTATGCTCATTGATAGAAATCAGTTTATCATGATGAGTAACATCTTTCTCGCTGAAAAATTTTTGAGTCGGCAACCCCGCTCACCCGATGACTAAATAAAAATGGTTTTAGCCTTGCAGCGAGTGGTACAAACCAACTCATTAATTACATTAGCGACTTGAAGTCAGGTTTTATGCTCAAACACATTAGAAGCACGAAACCTCCTTCGCAACTATCCTCTTGTCAGTGATGGTGAGCGTCTGTCTTCTACTCTGGAACCACTGCTTTCGCCTTGTGTGCTAGATGTCAACTGAAAAGCGTATGGATTATTACTGGCTGTAGTGCTTGGTACAATTACAAACTCAGGAGGTTGTTGCGCTGAGCCAGAGTGACTACTTCTGCCTTGTGTAATAGGAGGAAAAGATGGGGAGCTTAAAGTTGGAGCTGGGACTATTACAAATAGTACCGAAGAAAATAAATTTTGGCAATCATTATTAAAATGCTCGGCTAAATCAGGCGCTGTAAAACTATTATGCCTGCTACGCGTTACATGTTTCCCTGAGTAACCATCCGGAATCCATTTTCCATCACGTGTCCTTTTTAAATTGTTTTCAGTTGTTCTTTCAGAAATACTACATTGAAGAGCCGGATCCGCACCTTGTTCAATTAAACCTTTAGCGATATCAGAACGATTATAAGCAATTGCTAAGTGTAGAGCTGTTCCAGTATTTAGAGTAACGGTGGTCTCTATTTCTGTTTTTTTTGTTCTTCCGTGCATGTTCTCATCTTTTTCCTTAGATATTTTTTTACTTAAATCGTGGATCTTATTAATATTAAATGCAAGATCAATCCCCATAATTGGCATGGGGCCATCATTCTTTAGAAATTGTATATATTGTTCTAAGGTCATCGCTATTTCCTTTAGTGTAACTATTTTTAATTTTCAAATATGGTAAGTTTTTATTTTGGCCTCGGCAATATGCTAGATATACCAGTTTGATCTAGAAAGTATTTCCCGACTCTAACAGCTTCATAAACTCCCACTGCCATAAGGGATACTTTATCCAATAATATACGTAGATCATCAACTTGTTTAGTTGCTTCTTGTAACAAACTAACAAGAGATTCAGTTGATTGGTCTTTTTGTGACATAAATGCTCCTGTAGCGTATAGATACCCAAATATATGCGAATTTATAATCGAAGTATAGTCATGACCGGTAGTTTTTAAGTTAATATAGGGCGTAGTGTAATAGTTCGTGTCTTTTCGGGGCTTTAATGTGTTTGAGCATAAAAAAACATTTTTTTACTGGCAATTATAAGACTTATTACCAATAATTATGCGCAAAAAATGGGCATGGCTTTATCAGTTACTTCTTTTTGTCGCTCGAATCTTAGCTTCTTCATATATTGCTTTCTGCAATAATGAAATAAAACTATCTATCTCTCGTTTTGTCTCAAAAGGGTTTGCTTTTTCTAAATTGCCGTGAATAAGATTATTTCTCTTAGAGTAATTAGAACTTCCGTCAGTATCTTTTTAATAGCATCGCACATGAATTCTTTTGTGATATCCATTGTATACACCCTCCTCATAGCTCCATTCAGAATACCCTTTTTTGGTATCCATTATTTTATCTTTCATATCGGCTGGTACTATCATTCTTTTACCACACTCATGGATATAATTTACAAAATATGTATACAGTGGGTTTTTCTTTACTACATCAGAAAACGCAACGAATTTTAACGACATATTCTTTCTGCGAACAAAGAGATTAGCTAGATATTTCCATCCTTCAAATTGAAGATTATTCATCATAGAACGCCTTACACAATTAGCAATTATATCTACCATTTGCAGCCCAAATATATCGTGTGATTGCAGAAACGCAATGTCTTTCATGAACAAACCAATATCTAATATTTTAGAGTCCGTGCCTATTTCTCTATTCCATGGCTCTAATAAGAAATCATGAAAAATAAGATATTTATCTAAAGCAGTGTAATCTTCGCCCACCAAATAACCAGATCCTTCGCCATTAAAATTAATCCATTGTAAAAATGGTTTTACTAAATGATCTAGTACGTGCTCATATTCCGTAATTTTTATATTTTTTGCATCAACAAACCACTTGAAATTTCCTAGCTCTAAAGGAAGTCTCTGCGCATAATATGGGATTGATATATCCATTACATTAGATAATAGATTGCAAAACAAGTAGCTTTGTATAAATAATGGTGGTTTTAGTGATGAAATTACTTCTTTCCTAAAAGAAGCATTAATTTTTTTACCCGTTTGGCTTTTCCCAAAACTATTAGCCAAATCACTTTGGTAGCTTAGCACTTGGCTTTCATTTACACCACCGAGATCAATACAAACTGTTTCTGCGATTACATCAAACTTTGCTAACAAAAGCAAGAAAGACGATATTTCTTGTTCGTCTAATTTGGATCCTTTTATTTCTCCATGTTTGTCTTTTTTATCTTTTAAGGATGGCTGTAGCTTCCATTGCTCAAAACTTTTCAGTAAGTCCGTTTCTAGAACGTCTGGGATAATTAATGCTGTCACACATGAAACCGAATTATTTTTACTTTCATCTGGCTTAAAAGATCCTGATTCATCAATATATATCTTCATCTTGCAAATCCAATTTCAAGGTATTCTTATCATAAAATCATCTATTTAAATTTTCTTTGTAAGAATTCCATTCTTTTACATATTTCAACAAAATTTCTGTGATGCAAATCATGCACTCAGTAGATTCAATTTTTATTTCCTCCGGTATATTTATTCCAGATCGTTCCTCGATAACAATGCTTGTCATACTACTTTACCAAAATTATCTGTTTTATAATTTTATCACAGTCAGTGCCTTTTATTGGAGCGCATAATGTCTTCCATAATACCCAACCTTTGGCTCTATCCCAAGTATCATCGTCAAGATTAATTGTTTCACTGAATATCTTTCGACTATGGTTTTCTAGAAACGTCCAGTAGATAGCTAAATCACAAGCTGGATCGCCAACTGCCAGTTGCCCAAAATCAATGACAGCGCTAAGTTCCCCATTAGATACGAGCAAGTTCCCTATAGCAATATCACCGTGTACCCACACAGGTGTACTTTGCCACGCTGAGCTTAAAGCTTTTCCCCATATTTCTGTTAGAGCGTTTGCCAATTTACTATCTTTAATATTATTGATTGCCTTTCGAGTATCTTTATCATAGTTCAGAAGCTCTCCACCACGATAAAAATTATCAGGTCCCGCTGGTGGCGCATTTTCTGTATTACAGTGCTGTAATGCCCGTAAAAATTTTGCCAGCATTTCTGCAAACTTATTCAAGTCCGTTATGCACTCATAAGTGGCCGTATCACCTTCTAGCCATTTATATATCGACCAATGACATGGATACTCCTCAGTAGGCAACCCCATAGCAATAGGTTGAGGAATAGCTAGCGGTAAATGTGGTGCGATGATGGGTAACCAATATTGCTCCTTTTGGACTTGTGACGCATAAATGACTTGGCTGGGAAGCCGAATTGTCATATTCTCTCCGAGGTGAAATGTTTTATTATCCCAACCGCAGGATTCAACAGGACTAATAGGTAAATTAGCCCACTGTGAAAATTGCTCTCGTACCAATTGTCGCGCTAAGTCTATGTCAACTTTCATTACGTTTCTCCAGCTACTGCAGTAGATTTGACTAGACTTATCACCAGTAACTTTGTGTATAAATTATATCATGATCCATAAGAATCATAATATTAAGGATATCTGGGAGAGAACTTTTATATTGTGGCTCTAAATATTCTTGGAAATTTTCAATAAAACCAGGCCAATCTTCACCATTTGCTAATCTTTCTTCAAAAAGTGGAATAAGTTTAGATAAATGTTGTAAATAGATAGTATCTACGACAATGCATAAATAACCTCCCGGCTGCAACCATTTATAAAATTGTTGTACTGCCTTTTTAATCATCTCACCTGTGAAAAAATGTAAAACGCGTATACTCAATATACCAGCTAAAGTATTTTCAGGAATATCTAACTCTCGAAAATCACCAGATCTACATTTTAGTAAATGCTTATGTTCTTCAGAAACATTATCATTCAAAATTTGCAAATGCTTTTCATCAAGATCATTTGCTATGACATTAATATGATTATTGAGCATTTCTATGGTAGCTATCCCATAAGCAGCACCAACATCTAGCACTGGCTGTTTACTTCCCGCTAATTGCATTATAAAAGACTTCGTATAAGGGTCTAGGACCGCTGACATAAATCCTTGTTTGTTCAGTGTGGGGATAAGTTGCCCTACTTTATCGGGAGTGTTTTTCCATTCATGATTAATCATATTAGTTAGTATCCTCTTAATTGCGAACAACGGATGACTTTTTCATTTAACATCTCTAGCGGCAAAGATAACCTTACAATTTGCGATGCATATGAGGTTTTGCAATAGAATAAAGCTAACACTGTTTTTTTAGCCACCCTAGTAAGCGTTCATCAAAAAGCTGTGCTTCTTCATATTGCGGGAAATGAGCGCTTTTTTCAAAAATAGATAGGGTTAAGTTTTGAAATTTATCTCGAATAGGATACCAGTATGCGATTGGCGCAATTGCAAAATCATATACTCCTAACACCAAAAAAACAGGTATATTAAAGTCCTTTAGTCCTTCAGTAATATCGATGTGATGAAAGTGATTTTTCCAAAGATGATTGAAGACAGCGATATTCACGGGAACATTATCCCATATAAATTCACCATTGGTATTGAAATCATACCAAGCTTTGGCGGTTATACGTAGAAAATCACTAATAAATCGGTCTCTGGGATTTAATGCTGCTATTACTTCAGGGGAGTATTTTTTCTGATAATTATCGTAGGCTGCTTTACGTTCATCGGATGCAAAATCCTGCCAATTGAACGCCGCTGCGTCCTGGTACGATTTGCTCAAAGCGGGTGACATAGCCATCATCACAACATGTGATACATACTGTGGGTATTTCTTGGCATATTCAATAGCCATAAAGCTATGGGCACTATGGCCGATAATTATCACTTTACCCAAATCCAGTGATTGTCGTATTGCCTCAATATCTTCTAGAATTGTATTTAACTCAAAAACGGCATTTTCTGCCCCATCTGGTGGATTAACATATGCACGATGGTCGATGAATACTAGTTTAAGATGTTTTCTTAGCTGTTGAGAAAAAAGCTGTGGATATTGATTGACAGAGCCTACAATAATAGCGGGTGTGCCTTCTCCTTCTATTCTATACCCTAGTAGAAAACCTTCTCTATTAATAGTTCCTTGGTTTGATTTTTCAGATTCAGTCATGTTCATTTTTTTATCCTGTATTTAAGAAGAGCTAAGCTTAATCGACAATTGGCTGCATATATCGGTGATCGCATCCCCAACCATGGAGAATTACAACATTCTCGCCTTGACCCGATATATGTTTATAAATACTCATATCTTTTATTCCTCATGATTGTATATTAGATCCTACATAACGACTGATACGGCATTGCAGGATTCTGCGTATAGTTTTTACTATTTAATATATTTTGTAGCAACGAGTTATTGATATCATTTAAGATCGACATAAACACATACTCTTCTTTGGGCTGCACATTATACGCTAAAGCTATTATAACACCTGTACACGGATTGTAGGCAAATAAAGATTGATATCCTGGCATCCCGCCAGCATGCATCCAGTATACTCCGCCACTTTTTAAATATACCATCCCTATACCAGAACCCGCACCTAGATTGACGAACAGCTTGTCCTGTTTTTGTGCTTCTTTAAGCATAGAGTTCAACTGCGTATTATCAATAATATTACCATTATCTTCATTGACTACCGTCAACATCTGCTGCAACTGTTTTTCAGGCAATATGTCTTTATTAAATAAGCTATCTATCCATCGTACAATATCACTAGGCGTAGAAACAATAGCCCCTGAAGTGGGGCTGAAAGAAGTATTAACTGTTGTTACATCTTTATTAAAACCAAAAGTGCCTTCATTATCATAGCCATGAGCCATTCTAGAGAAAATAGGATTGGATATGCTTGTGGCAGGTAATAGGTTGAAGTTAATCCTATTTTAGGGTTTGCCAATAAATATCGCTGGAAACTATCTTCTACTGGTCGATTGGCTGCTTTCTCTATAACTAGCCCTAATAACACATAATCGGTGTTGGTATATTGATATCCTGGGTCGGGTGACATATCGGGCGAAAAGTTTCATTCAATATGTTAACTCATTGATTTACTTGAGAAAAATTATTGATACCTTGTGCAGAAGTATTATTGTCGGAAGGTCAGATGCTTCTGCTAAGTGGCTGTTATTAAAAGATTTTTTTAGGCGAATGAAACTTTTCGCCCGATATGTCACTCGACCCAAAATACCTCTTTTCTCCGGTTACTTGCATTAAATATATGAATTTTAGCAACCGTATAATTTATATATAAAATATTATTATTGTGCTCTTATTGATTTTCACAGGCAGAAAATGTATTATTACCGCACAACATCGGCTTGAATGTATATAATAAGAATTTGTGTATAGTACGAGCTAAAAATATACTGAATTATTAGTGCGCTTGAAATTCAAAAACGTAAATATCAGAGAGTTAGAAATTTTTCTAATGCGATGGTTTATTCACAAAGATTAAGTAACTACATTTAGGTAATAATAATGCATGTCTTAACTGAAATCCTAACAACACATCACCTGGGTGGAACGCTGCCATGGCCTGAATTGATCACACTACTCTCTTCACAGCACGAGCACCATATATTCATTAAAAATCGCCACCAGTATTTCGAGTTTTCCAATCAAAGACACCTCAATATCTTTGGAATGACCAGTAATAACCAAATAAAAGGTAGGAGCGATAGTGAGTTATGTAGTAATAAGGATCTGGTCAAGCGTTATAAGGAATTTGATGTAGAAGTCTTTGATACCAAGATGCCTCTTAAAGTATCTGAAGTTGTAAATCCTAAAAACAATCCATCTTTCATAAAAGAAATGCAGGGCACGATTTACCCGTTATTCAACAAAAAAAATATGCCAATACTCACCTTAGGCATAGTGCACCCCGTATTTAAACTTGAAAAAATTAATCTTGATATAATATTAAGTCTGTTACCTGAAGAACTGAATGCATTACTAACTAAGCAACGATACCTTGTTAAAATCGATAATCTGTCTGTAACCATTTCCCGTAGAGAAATCCAATGCTTGATTGAAATATTAAAAGGTAACCATGCTGGCAACATAGCTACAATATTACAACTGAAGCAAACAACCATTGAATCTTATATTAGTCATCTCAAAAATAAACTCGGAGCAAGCAGTCGTCAGGAATTAATTTCAACTATTTTACAATATAAAGTCCTAACAACATTATTCTATGAATTATGATATTTTTGCTGAAAACTTAAAAAAACATCCACACCGTATTGCTATTCATACAAGTGATAATAAAGTATATAGCTATGCTGAAGTTGATATCATCATCAAAAATATTGCTGTCTTCTTGCTGCAAAGTGGTATTAAGTCTGGTGACTATGTTGGTATATTGCATGGCAATGAGTATCTGCATGTTTTTGTAAATTTAGCCTTAAGCTATATTAACTGTACCTATGTGCCTTTTGATATTAAAATGCCATACAATCGTATCATCTCTGGCTGTGATAAAATATCAATAAAAGCGATGCTTGTCGATGCAGAGATGGCTAAGAAACATATTTTTGAGAATGCCAAATGTATTATATTGAGTGACGATTTCCTTAAACAACGACAGGCAGACAGTCTTGTTATCAATGAGTATTTTTTAAGAAGCAGTATTATCAACCCTAACCCTACTTATGTCGTATTTTCATCAGGTAAAGATACTCAAAAATTGATCCCGATCGATGCTGAGGGAGATCATTACTGGGCAAATGTAATCAAAAGTGAATTAAAGTTAGATGGAACAGATCGCATTCTCTGTGCTCTTAACCCTGCTTATGATGCGGGGATGTGGCATTACTTACTAGCATTTAGCAGTGGCAGCACATTGTATGTTGCAAAACGAAATGAACGTCTCGACTCTAGCTTTATGTACCAGTATTGCATGAAACATCGTATTACTTGCATGATGTTAATTGCATCTCAGTTAAATGTGGCAAATTTGCGTGAAACGCTCACACGCTTAAAGGAGTCAGGCATCAAGCATTTAATGGTAACAGGAGATGTTTGTACGCCTGAATTAAAAGCATTATGTGAAGAATTTGATATTTCACTATGGAATTCATATGGACCTAAGGAACTTACTTATGGTCTGTGTTTTACCCGAGTAAATGGCTTGCCGTTATTAGAATATCAAGGCAAATCAGTAGTCCCTATTGGTATGCCATATGGTGATCAGATCAAACCACATATTATTGACGGAAGACTTTTTGTCGAATCGCCCTATTTATCCAAAGGCTATATTGGTGACAAAGAAGCGACCGAAGAATTTTTTCCAATTAAGGAAGTTGATGGCCGAAAAGTTAGGGTGTTTGATACGGGCGATGATTTTAGCATACAGAATGGGCAATTACTTTTCCATAACAGAAGTAACCATGTAAAAATACAGGGGGTAAAGGTTTGCCCAGAAGAAATCGCTAGATGTCTACGCGAGTATGGCCATGGAATAGTAGAATCATATGTTTTTGTTAAAACAAAGGCTGAGAAAAACCGACTATATGCGTATGTGGTAATTGAGGGTGAAATAAGCACAGCTGATTTTAAAGACTATTTGTTGCAAAATTTATCGCGTGAAGCAATACCTTTTATTGCAAGATTAGAAGCAATGCCTAGATATGAGGTCAGTGGTAAAATTGATGAAAATGCTGATTTATCTGGTAAGAACCTATTTGCCCAGCAACAAAGCTCATCGAGTAATAGTAGCAACAACAGTGAAATGGTTCATTTTCTCCTTGAGATCTGTAGCGACGTTTTAGGTTTAGAGCCAAATATGATTGGTCTTGATAGTGATTTATCATTTTTAGGTGCAGATTCGCATGATTTTCGAGAGTTAGTTGAAAGGGTTAAGGAAAAGTATATCCATTTCACCTATAGACACTTAGTTGCTCATGAAGTCGTAACTATTAACAATATTATCAGTGTACTCAGTGGAATCAATGCTGTTAATCCAGAAAGAGTTGATGTGAAATTACTTCATACCACCACACAAATTAGTCCTGATGCATTTAAAAGAAATATTTTTGTAGTACCGCCATTGTTAGGTGAAGGCTATTTTACTTATAAAAACTTTGCTGCTTGGATGGCGACACAAGATAAGACAGCGAACCGAGTGTATGGGCTAACAGATCCTGGTGTTTATAATAGTGCTTATGTAGCTAAGAGTTTAGAAGATGCAGTTGATAGATATATTGAAGCAATAAAGTCAGTTCAGCCAGCTGGGCCTTATAATTTATCGGGCTTTTCTTTCGGGACTATTTTGGCTCATGCTGTTGCTAGCAGATTAGAACAATGTGGTGAAGTCGTTAATCAGATACAACTCATCGATGGTTTTCCAGTTTTATATTATCAACTCTTACCGATAGATGATTATATAAGAATGCTAG
>CBFGYT010000004.1:0-15871 GCA_965653065.1 uncultured bacterium
ACAAATGTTAGCCGATATAGTAAAAAAACTATTAGCAAAAATGGCAGAGGATCGTTACCAAACCATTGAGGGATTAATTTTTGATTTAGAACATGCGTGGAGTGAATACTCTCATAACCAAGAAATATCTTCGTTTCTACTAGATCAACATAGTCAGAAGAAAAAGTTGGAACTTCCGAGCAAGCTGTATGGTCGCGATGATATCATAACGAAGTTATTTAACGCTTTTGATTTAGTTTGTGAGAATAAATCTACCATTACCGTCACAGTAAGTGGTTATTCTGGAACAGGAAAAACCAGCATTGTGAATGAATTATCGCGCAAGCTTGCCGTCACAGATGGCTTTTTTGCCGCAGGGAAGTTTGATAAGTTCCAAAAAAGTGATGCCTATGAAGGATTACGTGTTGCATTAGACAGATTAATACAATACAAGTTATATGCTGTAGAAGAAGAATATCAGCAATTCAAAGATGCAGTCCTCTCTGAAGTCGGCTCATTATTGAGTGAAGTAACTGATTTCATTCCAAGATTAAAAGAAATAGTCGGAACACCCACTCCTTTACCCGAAGTAGGTATTGAACAAACCAAAAATCGCTTTCAATTAGCCATTCAAAGATTTATAAAAGCAACCGCCTCACAACATCCCATTGTTTTATTCCTAGATGATGTACAGTGGGCAAGTCAAGCGATGCTAAATCTTCTCTCTACTCTGGTATTAAGTGAAGACTTAAAAAATTTACTGTTTGTAATTAGCTATCGCAGCGATGAAATAGATATAACACATCCTTTAAAGCAAGTACTCGAAATAATTAAAGAAAAAGGAAGCATTGAAGAAGTTTATATTGAAGGTCTGACAGAAGAAAGTCTAAATGAGATCCTGAAAGATATTTTATCTCTAGATAAAAAAGAGTTATCTTGGTTAGGCAGCCTTCTTTGGCGAATATCCTCTGGAAATCCTTTCTTTATACTGCTTCTTTTAGAAGAGCTTTATCAAGATGGTGCGTTATATTTCTCAGCAAAAAATAATGGTTGGAAATGGGATGAAAACAAAGTTCAATCGATTAAAGAAATTCATGATATATCTTCTTTTGTAGACAATCATTTAAATAGACTTTCTCCAGATGTAAAAGAACTATTACATTTAGCGTCTTGTATTGGCAATCAATTTACTTTAGAACAATTAGCGTATGCGCATAAAACCTCTTTACATTCTTTATTAAATGCGCTAGATCCCGCTATTAAAGAGCATCTATTAGTACCGTTAGGTGTTCACTATGACTGGCTAAAAGAGTTACCCGACAATGTGCTGCAAAATCGGACTTATCAATTTCAGCATGATAAAATACAGCATGGCTGTTATCGATTAAAATCTACTGACAAAACTGATCTAACACATTTAAAAATAGCGCGTAATTGGTATAATAGCTATGGCCCTGATCTGTTTTCTATACGTTTGTTAGAGATAACGTCTCAATTCAATAAAGGATTGCGATATATTCAAACAGAAAGTGAAAAAGAGCTTGTGTGCACTTTAAATCGTGAAGCCAGCAAGATAGCAATTAAATCGATTGCTTATGATAGCGCTTACAGTTTTGATACTATTAGTCGCTCTTTGTTGCCAGAGAACGCTTGGCAGCAACATTATGCATTGACTTTTGAGATTTACTTGAGTTATACAGAAAGTTCTTTTTTAACGCATCATTTAATTGAATCCGAAGAAGCCAGCGAAGAACTATTAAAACATGCTAACAATGTATTAGACAAAGCCAAAATACTCAATTCAAAAGGAAATCTAGATCGCATTTCAGGCCCTAATACAGCAAGCATGTTTTATTTTGAAGAAGGCTTACGTCTATTAGGATATCCTAAAATTGCAATTAATCCTTCATTCCTAGAAGTCATCGATGCTGCGATGAGATTCAAATGGATGTTATATAAAAAACAAGCTTCATTAGACACTTTACCTCAAGAAGTATCTGAAACGGAGAATTTAGTATTTTCTCTAGTTACTCACTTGAGTGAAGAATGCTATTATTCTTCAAATCTTCCTCGCTATGCTTATGTGTTAATGACCTGGGCCATACTTTCTTTTCATAAGCAAAGTCGCGAATTGCGATCTTGCTGCTATATCATACATAGTATGTTGTGGCCACGCTCCCGTTCCGCACACGCTTCATTTACTGAGGGATTTGATACTTTGAAGTCAGTAGAAAGCAATGAACAAACCGCCATATTTTATTTTGCCGGTGTTTCTCTGCATCTGTGCTGGTATAAACCTTGGAGTGAGATTGATACTGACTTTGCTCTTTCTATTGAAGTATCCGCCAAAACCGGAAACTTAGTATTTTTGGCATATAATTATATATTCCATGCTTATTTCCCACCTTCTTTGTCTTGTAAAGAAGTTATTCGTCGCTATAATAATTTAAGAAATCTAATCACTGACATTAGTCCACGTGCCGCTGGTCTGGTAATATTGTTTAATCAATTCTATCGTCAATTGAGTGGCGATGCGTCACCTAATTGTTGGAAAGATGACTGGATTAATCTAGACAACGTGGTAGAGTTTTCTAAAAAAATAAAATTTGATTTAGTTCTGACACAAACGGCCCTTTTCCAAGTACGCTCTGCTGTTTATTTTGATAATTTTTCAATAGAAGATATATCTCAACGAGAAGCCGCTCTAATTGATAAAGTAAAAATATTTGAAAAAGCTTCTTATCCTTTTAATACTTTATTAGCACATTTTTATCTGTTTTTACTCAATATAACTTTATATAAAACTCATCCTCTATTTAAAAAAATCGCGGTGCGCTTGCGTATGTATCGCTCTTATCAAAAGGTTCGTAGTTATGTGAAACTCTGCCCTGCTAATTTTGAGCCTTATGCTTTATTTATGAAAGCAGAATATGCCCGCTTTCACGGTCGTTTTAAAAAATCGTTGCTTTTATATGACAAAACAATTGCTTGTGGTGAAAAATATCAAGTGCCAGAATGTGTTGGTTTAGCCAGTCAACATGCTGCCGAATATTGTCTTGCTAAAGGTAAAATGGAATTAGCACAAGCGTATATGAATACAGCAATTAAAACCTTTACCACTTGGCAAGCGTATGGGAAAGTCAAACAATTAAGTGAGAAATATCCGGATTTGGTGAAAGGACTAGGTGAAGAATAAAGTTATTCAAACTTCAGCGGTCGCGTCATCAATTCTTGTATAGCGCGTTGCACCGTGAGTGTCCCTTGCAATACAGCAGCAACACACTGTGTGATAGGCATATCAATTTGATAATGTTGTCGTAAATATTGAATACGTTCGGTTGTTTTAACACCTTCAACGACTTGACCAATTTGCGTCAATGCAGAAGATACCGTTAATCCTTGTCCTAACAATACCCCAAAGCGATGATTGCGCGATTGATTATCTGTACACGTTAAAACTAAGTCCCCTACGCCAGATAATCCCATCAGCGTATTGTTTTTAGCACCGGCTGCTTCGCCTAAACGCATCATTTCAGCTAATCCACGTGTAATTAAAGCGCTACGTGCATTGGCTCCTAAATTAAATCCATCGGCAATACCCGCAGCAATAGCCAATGTATTTTTAACAGCACCCCCTAATTGCACACCGATTAAATCATCACTTTGATACGCACGAAAGTATTGATTTGAAAATAATCGACACAGTGTTTCACCATAAGCCATATGATTTGCAGCAATTGTCACTGCGGTTGGTTTTTGCGCCACGACTTCAGCCGCAAAAGAAGGGCCTGATAGCACGGCCAGTTTTCGCTTATCGCCTAATAATTGCTTAGCCACTTGATGTAACCATTGTCCTTGACTATCTAATCCTTTTGTTCCCCATACAATCCCTGTATTTTCAGATAAATGCGGTGCTATCGCAGTTAAAGTATTATGGAACGCATGACTGGGAACAACAATTAAAACATGATCGACGCTAGTTACCGCTGCCGTAAGATCGGTGGTCACTTGTAATGTTTGTGGAAAAATAACTTGTGGAAAATATTTGGTATTACAATGCGTGGTTTTCACTTGCTGCATTCGCGTGGCATCGTGTCCCCATAATGTCACTTGATGGTGATTATGCGCTAATAATAAGGCCAGTGCCGTCCCCCAGGAGCCGGCACCTAATACCGCAATGCGTACAGCAGGTTGTGTTGTCATTTAAGTTTCGATGACTCCTTCACCTGTCCCCGTATTTTGCTGTTGTTGCTGTAATTGTTGTGTATACAATGATTCAAAATTCATCGGTGCTAAATGTAATGCTGGAAATCCACCATTCATAATCGCTTCTGCAACGACTTGACGTGCATAAGGAAACAAAATAGCGGGACAATAAGCACCCATTAGATATTGTATTTGCTCTGCTGAAAAATTAACGACAGCAAAAATACCGGCTTGTTTTACTTCTACAATATACGCAATTTTTTCTTCTAGTTTAGCGGTTACAGTAATCGTTATGGTTGTTTCATGCATATTGTCTGCTAAAGGAGTCGATTGTGTATTTAACTCTACTTCAATTTGTGGTTGCCAATTTTGTGTTTGAAATATTTCGGGTGAATTAGGTGCTTCAAAGGAAACATCTTTCACATATAAACGCTGAATATGCATTTGTGAATTTTGTGCATTATTGGGTTGACTTACTTTTTCTTGACTCATTAGCTTATTTCTCCTGTTAGTTTTCGTTTTAATTCGCCGGCGTGCTCTAATGCATATAAATCATCACAGCCCCCTATGGATTCTCCATTAATAAAAATTTGCGGCACCGTTCTGCGCTTACTCAAAGCAATCATTTCCTCTGCTTTGCTATGATCTTCATCTATATTAATCTCTTCTATTTCGACAGGATAGCGTTTTAACAATGCCTTGGCTCTATCACAATAAGGGCACACTGTGCGCGTATAGATTTTTACTTTCATTACTCTTTACCTCGTAGTTATCTTACTTCTTTTATTTCACGACAGGCAAATCATCTTGTCGCCATGCCGCCATGCCTTGTGCCAAATAGTACACTCGTTGATATCCTAATTTCTGTACTTGTTGCACATGACGTAATGAATGTTGGCCTTGTGAACATATGAATACTATGGGATGAGCTTTATCTTTAGCGAGGTTTTCTATTTTAGTTGTCAATTGCGACGCATCCACTTGTTTAGCACTAGCAATATGCCCTGCCTTAAATTCTTCGCTAGAGCGCAAATCTAATACCAAAGCTTGTTCACGGTTGATTAAATTCACCACCATCTGTGGGTTAATTTTGACCGCTCCACGCATAGCCATAATCGCTTCATTGATCACAAAAGCTATCACTGCCAGCACGAATAGAGAGGATAATAGCCAATGATTTTGCGCAAATGCCAGATAAACACCCATTCAGGGCCCCCTTATGTTAAATAATGGCGCTAAGTATACACGGCTTCAAGAGGTTTGTTAACAGTGCGTTCTCGAGCTACGGGCATATAAGATATGCATTTTACATTGTGCTTTAAATGGACAGATGCTGCGTAGTATGGATGTCGACTCACCGCATGCTTCTCTTCATTCTCAAATCCATTGACGATTCCTGTAAAATGCGTTAAAATTGCACGCACTAACTAATTATTCTAAACCTAATAAGTGTGAGGTAACTTTTATGCCAAGCGAAGACGAAAGCGGAAGCCGTAAACGAAAAAGAGAACATAACCCTATCTCTGAATACTCGGGACCTGCTAAACCAGTTTATAACAATCCATATAATTACGATTATCCAATAGAAGTTTTTAATCCCCCACCATCTTCTATAAAGCAGGATAACGGAGAATCTTTACCTCGTGGAAAAAAAAGTAAGTTCACGGATGATAAAGTAGAGGCTATGGATTGGGATCGCACTTTTATCGGCAGTTCGGGAAGTACTGCGTCTGCTCAACAACAAGAAGATGCACAAAGCCCACCTGCATTTAGTCTTAACTAGTGTAATTATTGAAACAGTAATTATCTCGGACGTGATTAGATTGTGCCTTTAATATGACTAGACTACGGAACATGTCTGAAAACATGTTCCGTCCTTTAAGGCCTCCTTCAGATACGCTTTTAAACCCCAATATAAATCGATACTTCATCACCATGAGCATAGGCTTCAAAGTCGGTGACAAAGCTCCGTTGATATGGGTTATCCTCACTAAAATACTTCCAAATACTTTTCCAAACCTCAATCACAGTTTGCGGCATTGGGCCCTTACCATGAAAAACAAGATAGTTGCCTGAATGAATCTTGACTGTGTGTAATTCCGTATTACCACTATTATGAGATCTCCCCACAGTCACATTATAAAAACCACTTTCATTAGATTCATAGTCTGAATAAACACCAAAAACTTTCGCATTTATATCCGTATTCTCCAAATCGAGATCTTGCGAATAAAATTGCTGCCAAAGCTTAGGCAATTTTGCGGTTACTTCATTGAATTCATCTTTATTTTGCGTTCTTACTCGATGACCTGTCACGGCAAAACTATCTATATAGTTTATAATGGGTTGTGTTAGTATCATTTAAATTTTCTCCTCTTCATAATAGAACTGATCCATGAAGTCATAGCCGCAGTAATCAGTTTCCTATCATAGTCATTCATTGTTAAAAGTTCAAAATAGATCTGTTTTGCAAAAGCAATGGCTAACTCATTTCGCATCATGCTTTTCTTATGGAAACAACGCGCAAGCGATTTCCATCCGGATCTAACGCCACAAACGTATAACCAAACGTTAGAATGGTGGGAAGTTGAAGCATATTGATTTCTTTGCTTTGCCATTCTGAAAACAACTCATCTACTTCCGTGTTATTATTAACTATAAAAGCGAGTTCTCCATCGCGGCTAGAATTATCATTCGCTGGCGGCTCAACCACATATCTCGCTTTCAAGCCAACGCCCATTCCATTGGATAACTTAAACATATGGAATGTAGCGGAAGCTTCGTGAGGCTGCATTTTCAGTAGATTCTGATAGAATTGACTGCTTGCTGCAAGATTATTAACATAAAGTACAATGATATTCGGTTCTAACATAATATTTCCTCTCATCAGGGGTTATTGAAATTATCAAGAGTAGTTTACTGATATAGAGTGACAGTTTCTGTCAGTAGTGAATGGTTTTATTGTTCTGGAATATTGTTAATTTTTCGCCATTTTTTGAGTAGAGCTTGCCGTTGCTGTGGATAGTGCGTTTCTAGCGCTATTAATTTAATAATACGGTCTATACGAAAATGGCGGAAATCTTCTCTCAACTCACACCAAGCGACCATAATATGAGTTTCTTCAAAATACCCCACCGCCAACGGCCAAATAATACGTTCAGACTTTTCCTCATTCACATCGATATAAGTCATTTGCAGTTTATGTTCATTGCGTATCGTTTGGCGTATTAATGCTTCTTTGTCATCATCCATATCTATAACATTTTTTACAGGCCCCACAAGCAATCCTGTAAACTCCAATTGATGTCGAAGTTCCTGTGGAAGTACCGCAGCTATTTTTGCTAAAACATTTATTGCAGCATCCCTTAATTTTTTATCTGTTCTACGTGCCACCCAACGAGAGCCTAACACTAATGCTTCAATTTCTTCCTCTGAAAACATTAAAGGTGGCAACATAAATCCCGGACGTAAGATATACCCAATGCCGGCTTCTCCTTCTATTCTGGCTCCTTGCTCTTGTAGCGTAATAATATCACGATACACCGTACGAAGACTGACGCCCAACTCGTCTGCTAATTGCTTTCCGCTTACAGGATAACGATACTTTCGTAAGGTTTGTAGCAGATCAAATAAACGCTGTGTTCTAGACAAAATAGGAGCTCCATTTAATGATGCTGTGATATATCGAATGCGCTTGAAGATGCGAACTTAAGCTAACCAATATAAATCTTAAGACTGTAAAGCTTCCTCTTTTGCATATCTATTCATGCTACACACTGGTTGCGTAGTCATCGCATTAAATAATGCTTCTGCTGTTGTTTCTGCGCAGATCATGTTATAGACCTCTTTTTTCATAAAAGAAGTTTCCACCGCCTTATTAAGCTGCGATAACATTGGATCGTAATAATGGTTAACATTTAAAATACCAAATTTTTTTTGAAATATACCGATCTGAGCTTGACTTAAAGCATCAAAAAATTCATCTAAAGAGCCCACGCCGCCTGGCAATAAGACAAAGCTATCCACTTTTTCACAGATTAATTGCTTACGATGGCCTAATGAGTTGACTGCAATTAATTCAGATAAAGCATCATGTGCTATTTCTTTATCGATCAAACTCTGTGGCATAATTCCAGTAATTTTACCTTGGCAGCGAATGACAGTCTCTGCAACAATCCCCATGATCCCGCGTTTACCGCCCCCATAAATAAGTTCCACTTTGTTTTCCATCAGAATTTCAATAAACCTTATGACTTCATTCATTAAAGTTTCATCATTCCCTGTAGCTGCACCGCAAAATAAAGCAACTTTTTCCATTTTTTTCTCTCTTGTTAGTTTTTCACAATACCTACTAATCGAATAGGTGCTTCGGTTGCATCTGCAATTGACATAGGCAGTGCAATACTATACCCACCTATGCTTGGCATTTTATCTGCATGAGCAACATTCTCAATAATATATTTACCTGCGCCTAACATCAGCCTATGCACAGGAAAATCACTGTCTTTACGATCAGGACTTAATGTATCTATGCCAAGCCCTGCAATATTATATTCTAATAGCATTTCTGCCGCATCGCTTTGCAAATAGGGAAATCGATATTCATTATGATATCGATGCGGCTGTTGCCAAAATTTTCCCCACCCCGTATGAAAAATAACTAAACTGTTTTCTGCAATTGCGCCGTGCACTTCTATAAATTTCTTTATCTCTAATGCGTTAATTGAAAAATCTTCGTGGGATTGTTTAGCAACATCAATCACGTAGCATTGTGTAATGAGTGTATTCAAATCGATCTGTTCAATTGTTTTTGCCTGTGGAAAGCAATGCGCTGGTGCGTCCATATGAGTTCCAACGCCTAAAGGAGACACTATTGTTTGTATGCGGAAAAGCGTTGCCTCATGACTGTCAGGATAATCATGTGTTATTTTACACTGAAAACCACAAGACAAATCCCAAGTAGGAATATCATTGGTTAATGGGTGAGTTAAATCAATATACTGGTAAGATTGATTAAAAATGGTCATTTTATCTCCTACTCTCTTTATCCTATAAGAATTAATATACGCGCATAATTATATCTTATTTGCATTTTTATGTATAGTTTAGTTATAATGCTTCAAGTTGCTTATTTGTTATGAAAGGTCTCTATGAAAAACATAGCCATTATGGGTGCCATGGAACAAGAAATAACGAGCATTCTTTCTCTGATGACGAATGTTATTACTCACACCATTGCAGGAAGACAATATCATCAAGGCTTGTTAAATGCACGTCCTGTTGTCTTAGTTTTCTCTAGATGGGGAAAAGTTGCTGCTGCGTCTACCATCACAACGCTCATTACGCATTTTAAATGTGATTTCGTAGTATTTACGGGCGTTGCAGGTGCCGCTAGTGAGAAATTAAATGTTGGCGACATTGTGATTGCCGATACTTTGTGTCAACATGACATGGATGCCAGACCCTTATTTCCACGATTTGAGATCCCTTTAATCGGGCAAAGTTTATTTACACCAAACGAGCCAGAATGCATACTGGCTTTAACTGCAACAAGAAATTTTTTACATTCTATAAAAGACAAAATACAAGCTTCTTCTTTAAAAGAATTTAATATTATGACCCCTCAAGTATATTTAGGTCTCATTGCTACTGGCGATCAATTCATATCAGATATAAATTCACATGCTGCTCTACAAGCGTTAAAGCCGCATAATTTAATGGCGGTAGAAATGGAAGGGGCCGCTGTTGCTCAAGTTTGCCAAGAACATCAAATCCCCTATATTATCTTTAGAACCATATCGGATAAAGCCGATCGCAGTGCGGCTATTGATTTTACAAAATTTATTGAACATATTGCTTGTTATTATGCGCGGTTTTTTATTATTGAGCTGTTCAATTTGTTGGATTCAAGTGGTTATATTGGAGAAAAAAATCATATTCCAAGCAAAGAGTCTATATCGATTTGACTTGAAGACGCGAGGTAAGGTTATGACAGTTAGCAACCGTCATTGCGAGGAGCGAAGCGACGTGGCAATCCAGTGAATAATCTGCCGATCTATGGGCTATTCTCTGGATTGCCACGTCGCTTCGCTCCTCGCAATGACGACTTTCAAGTTCTATGTTGAATCTCGCATTTCGAAGTAAAATAAGTATGTATTCTCCTTGGATAGAAATTAATATACAAAAATATCATAAAACCAGAAGAAAAACACATGTCACTCTCTCAAAAGAAAGTCATTGTCACCGGAAAAATATTTGAAGTCGATGGGGGGACTGTTCTATAATTAGAAAAAGCCATGGATGCGAGATTGAGGATGCATAGTACCCATTTATTGATTAATAGTATGAGACAAAAACAGAGAAGAACCTTATTTTATTTAGATTTGTTTAATCTAACATTAAAAACCACTACATTACTCATGATTTTCATCTCAGTAATGCTATTCTGTTGTTTAGCCATACCTACTTATGCCGCTCGCTCCTCTTCCGCAAAAGCACTCACACTGAGTGAGCTTAAAGACCTTGTGAGAAAATTGCCTAGCAATGAGATCCCAGTAGAAGCCAATGAAGAAGTATTACAAGCAGTTAATTATATTATTACCAATCCTGGAATAGCTAAATCTTATGCTTTAGGTATCCAACGATTACCAAAATGGAAAAATTTAAGTGATATATTAAAATCTCAAAATGTTCCAACAGACTTAATGGCGATTATATTGACGGAATCTCATGGTGAAAATACATATGGAAAAGGGGCGAAAAAATTTTTCACTGCAGGACTATGGCAAATTATCCCAAGTACTGCCAGAAAGTATGGATTAACTGTCAATGGCAAACAAGATGAAAGATTAAATCCTACTAAATCTACATATGCCATAGCACAGTACTTACGAAATTTATATCAACAAACTGGCAGCTGGCCTTTAGCCATTATGGGATATAATATGGGCGGCGACAAAGTGCTCGCTATGAAAAAAAGAAATCACTCGAATGACCCCTGGGTTTTATTGCGTTCATCACACTTACCAAAGGTAAATCAACAATATTTAGCGACTATAGAAGCGGGAATCATATTAATGCATTATCCAGAATTATTAAATCACGTGTAATAGCTATTGATTCTGTCAATTTATTTAGAATTGTTCAATAATCCATTCATAATACAAACATTATTGTAGCCTTCTACAATATCTACTTCTACGGGCTTGTTTTCGTTAATGGCTGTTATTAAATTATTGATTTCATCTTGGTATAAATTATTATGACTCTCAAAAGACAGTTCTTCATCATACCATAGTATCTTTCTATTTTCTGCTGTCCCCATCATATCGTCAGCGACAATAAGCCCTTGTTTAGTTTGAATTTTTAAAGTGAATTTTTCATCAAAAAGCATAGAACATTTTATACTTGCTGTTGTGCCATTCTGAAAAGTTATCGATATATCATTACTCTCATCATTAGTATGAAAACGGCTATTATCTGTTTTTACTGTTACCCTTGAAATTTCTCCACATAAAGGAACAAAGTACCAGCGTAAAATATCAATACAATGAGTTCCCAAACCACTCATGCACCACCAAGTTGGCCTATCCCTATCTTTACGCCATTTGGCTTCTTCAATAAAAGTATGCGCCCAAGTCAAAGAAATATCGATAATATCTTCTCTATCGAGTTGCTGTAGCTTATCTTTTAATAGTCGCAATCCAGCATGCCATCTCAAATGGTATCCTAGCGCCACTTGAGAAGAACTATTTTTATGCGCATCTAAAATTAATTTGGCATCTTCTATCGTGTTACATAATGGTTTCTCTAAGAGAATATGCTTATTTTCTTTCATCGCTGCAATGACCATGTCTGTATGCATGTAATCTGGCGTAGCAATAATGATAATATCAACTTCTTTATTTTTTATGATTGTATCAAAATCTGTTGTCTGTAAAGAAACCGGTTGATTTTCAGTTTTTCTGACGAATTCGGCAACCGATTCTTTTGTTCTGCCACACACTCCAAAAAGCGTAGCATTATTCATCTTGTGAATTGCATTCGCGAACCTTATGGCGACTCGTCCTGATCCAACGATGGCTATATTTTCTTTTTTTGTATTATACATGTTTTACCTTTTACATATTTAATAAGACCTCATAACCCCAACCATTCCACCATAGCTCTATTAATTTTATCTGGCTCTTCTAATAAGGTGAAATGCCCTGCATTATTAATAATGACCAAATGTGACTTTTGTATCGATTTCGCAAGTTTTTGATGTTCTTCTGGTGTTGTACGTATATCTTCACTACCACAAACTAACAAAGTCGGACACTTTATATTTTCAAATGCGGTGAATGGTTTATTTTGTAAAAGTGCTTTTATCTGCCTTAAGGCAACTTTCTCTCCTAGTGACTGTGCCATTTCAAAGTAAATTTTTTTTATCCGCAGATTATCTGCTTTATTTAAGGGCACATAGTTTTGGAATATCGACTCTAGAAAAACTGATAATCCATGCTTCTGGATAGTCTCTATTGCAAGATTAAATCCTGCACGCATGGTATCAGTAATTTCTCCATAAACAGCACTAAACAGTGCTAACTTTAGAATTCGCTCTGGTGCTATTTTCATAATTTCGAATGCAACTTGCGTTCCCAATGAAAATCCTGCCAAATAGAAATCCCCTGATACAGACGCCAATAATTCTCTGGACATTTCTTCTATAGACGCCTGTTTGGTAATATCAAAAATTTCCACTTCAAGAGTATTGAATCGCGCAAGAAAATTAACTTGCTTTTGCCAAAGCGTTTGTGTACATAATGTTCCTGGAATTAATACTAATTTCACAAACAGCCGCCTATATTCACTGGATTAATAAAATTCGTATCTGCTTTTTTGTCCCAGAATTCAGTTTGCTGCTGCTTATTATCTGTCATGAGCGATATTCCAAGTTGAGTTACTTTAAAAAAGTTATTCTATCATTTGTTTTTCTTTCCCAGAATCTGAATATACTGCGGGAAAGCTACCAATGTATCTTGTTGCATTAAATCAATCACATCCATAGTGACTTGTGACAATTTTTCTTTTGTATAATATCCTTTTTCTACCAATAACTGTTGCATCACTTTAGATTGCGTTATCAAATGAAATTGTATTCTGTCTTCCACATTATTAATTAGCGGTTGTTGCAGTTGATAATTGACTGGTTCGAGACCATTGTTAATATATTGATGATATAAATCCTTGCCGATGAAAAAATTGGTATCATATAATTTTGGCTGCAACATCACTGCTTGCTTCCACTCTTGATATACTGACCGATCAGGCACACAAAACATTGCATCATAACTAACAACATTCTCACAAAATAGATATCCTCCTTTTTTAATGACATGAATCATATTTTGCAATGCCACCACAGGCTCTTTAAGATGTTCTAATAAAAATCGTGTATACACTAAATCTGCTTTATAATCTATTGCATCAAGAGAAGTGACATCTTGACATACAAATTCAATATTACTTAACCCACATTTTTCAGCATATCTCTTCGCAACAGCTAATTGCTCTTTACTAATATCAATGGCATATATTTTCCCAGTAGGGCCTACTTTTTTTGCTAATTCTACGGTTAATACACCAATTCCACAGCCTACATCGAGTATTGTATTTCCTGATAAATCTAAATAAGATCGCTCTATAAATTCTAATGTATGTGGGTTACAAATATTATTGAGTGTTTGCAATCGCTTTTGATCATCGGCACCAACAGGACAAGTGTAAGTACTTACTTTCATTAGTATACCCTTAGTTAATAGCAATTTAATCTTATATTTAAGATGCGAACAGTATAGCATTCCATTCCAAATCATTACAATCCCTTAACGAATAATTTAATTTGCTAATGCTTGAACAGTTCTGTATAATGGCAAAAATAAGCTTATCCGGAGAGCGAGATGCCTTTTACTAAAAGTCTACGCAGCAATGGCCGCTGTTTTAACATTTATTACGAATTCCTCGATAATAAAAGCGCTACCGATGTAATTATATTCCATCATGGCAATGGAAATTCTTGTCAAGATTGGAAATCTTTAGGCTATGTAGATTTATTAGCACCTTACTTTAAACTCATTCTAGTGGATAGCATGGGATATGGCCAAAGTGAAAAAAGTTATAATCCTGAAGACTATGCCCCTGATTTACGCGCTGAAGATGCGCTTGCTGTGTTAAAAGCTGTAAATCTGCAACAAAAAGCAATTTTCTTTGGTGGCTCTATGGGCGGATTATTAGGATTTACTCTTGCCCAAGATCCGATAAAGAGTCAGTATTTTAAAGCCTTTATCATTAATGGTGCTATGCCCTATCATAGAGAAAACAGATTATTATGGTTTACTAGCATTTTAGAGAAAGCCCATCAAGAAAAAAATATAGAATATTTTGTAACGGCATTAGAAGTGATACTAGGTGCGCCGTTCCCCAAAGAAGTTCGCAAGAGTTTTGTGATGAATGATTTAGCCGCCATGATTGCCTCTAACACCAATCCTTGGCCCGGCTATGAAAATACGCTTTCAAATATAACGACACCTCTGTTACTGATAGTGGGAGAGTTTGATGACGTTTTAGCAGAAGTTAAAAAATGTCATCAAGAAATAACACATAGTGAATTGGTGATATTATCTGGGAAAAACCATGCGCAGGCATATTGGGAGGCAAACGTAGTTGTTCCCGTAATAATGAGCTATTTAGATCAATTACAGATTAAATGCACTTGAAGATGCGAATTTAAGTTATGATATTTAGAGTCCGTCATTGCGAGGAGCGTAGCGACATGGCAATCCAGAGAATAGACATCAGTCCTGTGGTATATCACTGGATTGCCACGTCGCTACGCTCCTCGCAATGACAGTAGTTAGCTTTGCGTTTCGAAAATGCGAACAGTATATTGTCATATTAATCAAGGAAACAATAAATGAATCGATTAGACTCAACATTGCATCATAAAACCAATAATAAAAGAGGCTTTATGCATCCCATCACAGAGATAGGGAAAAAGTTCATTGCTTTTTCTCAAGAAAATTCTCCTGTGATCGATGTGGGATGTGCTTATGGCAATACGGTTCTTGCCGCTTTAGACGCAGGCGCGCCGCATATTATTGCCTATGACATGGAGCAAAGTCATCTAGATAGTTTGCAAGATAAATTAACTGACAAAGAAAAAGATCGCGTGACATTAATACAAGGTACACTTCCAGATAAAAAATCTTCTTTTGCGCCAAACTCTATCGCCGCTATTCACGCATCGCTGGTACTCCCTTATTTATCTCCAGAAGAGTTAGACGAATGTCTCGAGAATTTTCACACTTGGTTAAAGCCCAATGGAAAATTATTTATCTTATGCTACAGTATCTTTGTGAATGAATTAGTCAATGACCATTTTGAGAAAGAATATCAACGCCGTTGTGATGAACAATGGAAATGGCCGGGTTATCTAGAAGATTTTAGTCAATACTCTTATACCAATGGCGTACACAATGAACATAACCCGGCACTACCGCGTACACTGCATTTTCTGACCACCGAAGCATTTGAAAATGCATTGTTACCTTTAGGATTTACCCTAGAATTTTCTCAATATCTAAGTGGAAAAGAAAATACGCTATTTCTTTGCAATAATTCCAACAAACTCTCTACCATCATGCCA
>CBFGYT010000005.1:0-15853 GCA_965653065.1 uncultured bacterium
TTGAAGAGAGCGGCAATTTCAGCACCACACTGCGCCGTTTTGATTTGTTGCTGAGGATTATCTAAATTACTGCCTAGAGCCAGGAAAGCTGTGTTCAGTTTACTCATGATGTGTTTTCTTTTTTGCATTATAGGGCTTAGAACGATGCTTTCGTCTATGATGCGACTTTGGCTTAGGTAATGATTGTATAGCATCATCTTTCTCTGTTGCAGAGTATTGTTGCCAATGAGTCCACCAATCGGCTGCTTCTTGTAATGTTTCATCAACTTCAGCGCGTAAGCATAAAAAGTCATAAGCTGCACGAAATCGTGGATGAGTCGCTAAATATTCTATTTTTTGAGGATGTCGATTGACTAAGCGAGCTTGCAATAACCAAATATCCATAATGGTTTGTGACATCACTTGTGTAAACGCCAATTGACGTTTCGCTTGACGTAACACATCACTGGCGATTTGTTCAAATGGATTGTTTTTCCCATGAGGATTTTGGCCACTTTCAGTAAATGCAATTTGTAGTGGATACCAAAGAAATACCGCTACCATAAAAGCTGGATTGATGGTTTTGTTATCAGCAATTCTAGCATCGGTATTTTGTAGCGATTTCATAATAAATTTGTCGGCAGATAAATGATAGCTTGGATGCTGTAATATATTTTCTGTCAACGGATACAAGTATTGTAATACATTATAATGACGTAGAGCGGCAAAAGTATTCAAAGCATTGCCATGATAGAACAACTTGCTGGTCTCATCTAATAAGCGTGCCGAAGAAATTGAGGCTAATAAAGAATGTGTTTTTACAATAGCATCTGCAGTATCTTGCTCTAATGTCATGCCTAGTTTTGCAGCAAAGCGAATAGCGCGTAAAATACGAACCGGATCTTCACGATATCGTTCTTCTCCGTGACCAATGATGCGAATTTTACCTTGCTGTAAATCGATCAATCCATCGGTATAATCGATAATAGTATTATTGTGAATATCATAATAAAGCGCATTGATGGAAAAATCGCGACGCCATACGTCGTCGTCTAAAGTTCCATAAGTATTATCGCGTTTTAAAAAACCATCGGCGCTGGTTGTTTTATTATATTTATTTTTTCCTTGTTTGCGAAATGTCGCCACTTCAATAATATCACGCTTAAAATAAATATGAGCCAAACGAAATCGACGGCCAATTAAACGGCAATTATGAAATAAGCGCGCAATCTGTTCTGGCTTAGCATTGGTGGCAACATCAAAATCTTTCGGCTCACGGCCCAGCAATAAGTCACGAACGCCGCCACCGACGACATAGGCTTCAAAGCCTGCTTGGTATAAGGTCTGTAAGACGGTACGGCAATTTTTGCTGATCATATTAGGAGATAATCGATGGTTAGCAGCAGAAATTATCAAAGGTTCAGCGGCCGGTTTCTTTTTTGAGATTATTTTTTTTATAAAAGAGAGCATAAATAACGCCTGTATAATACTTAAACTATCGATCCTGGATTGAATATCTAATCGTAGCAGTTTTAGTCAATAGATACTAGTGCTATCACTTTGCGCTTGGCCATAGAACTGCTACTATAATAAGTAAGGGTGAGTAGGGGAATGCCATGAAAATCCATATTAGCGATGTAACTCAAGTCTTATTAGCACATGCGGCCAATAGCTTATTTTTGTTAAATTTAAAGACAGGGCAATTAGTTGAAAAAGACAATTTGCCAGCGTCAGAAAATATGCAGCATTATCTGCCATTACCGATGGCCATAGAAGCGCAAACCAATGAAATCTGCTGGGATTATACACAAGAAATTGAAGATTTAGAGATCCAGCATGAATTACAAACCATTTTAAATCGTCACGATGAAACATATGAGTTTCCTGAGTTTACTGAAACACTGTATTATCATGGGTTAGAAGAAGAATGGGAAACCTATAAAGAAGAGTGTTTACAGCATATTATCGCCGATTGGTGTGATATGCATAAAATTGAATATAGTGAATAAAAAGTACTATTATTTTCGTGTCATTTTTAAACCCTTGAGAATTTTATTTCATTTTGATAAGCTATTTTTTTATATAGAAGATGTGAGATTATTATCACACTGTTTTCTTTTGAAATAAAATGAATATATTTTCATCTCATATTTGAACTGTGAAGTAAGGTTACTGTATCTTCGGACTGTCATCCCCGCGCATGCGGGGATCCAGGAATAACCTACGATTTGTGCTATTTTCACTGGATCCCCGCATGCGCGGGGATGACAATGTACGACAATACTAATCTATATTCGCATTTTGAATAATGAACGGTAATATCCCTCAATGAATCAATCAACAAGGAGACAATTTATAATGAAAGCAAGTGGTTATGCAGCAGAAAAAGCCGGAGCAGCATTGGCGCCATTTACGTTTGAACGACGTGAGTTAGGAACACATGATGTCGCTATCGATATTTTATATTGTGGTGTGTGTCACAGTGATGTGCATCAAGCGCGTGGTGAATGGGGAGATGCTATGTATCCTATGGTACCAGGACATGAAATTGTGGGACGAGTAAGTCAAGTAGGCGCTGCAGTGAAGAACTTTAAAGTTGGCGATTATGCAGGTGTTGGCTGTATGGTCGATTCTTGTCGTCATTGTTCAAGCTGTCATGAAAGTTTAGAGCAATTTTGTGAAGAGGGATGTACGTGGACTTACAATAGTGTAGAGCGTGCCAGTCGCAAACCGACTTATGGCGGATATTCCAATCGCATTGTTGTCGATGAAATGTTTACCTTAAAAATTGCGGCCGATGCCGATCTTGCCAAAAGCGCTCCGTTATTATGCGCAGGGATTACGACGTATTCACCATTGCGACGTTGGAATGTTGGCGTAGGTTCAAAAGTAGGCGTAATTGGTTTAGGTGGTTTAGGTCACATGGCCATTAAGATAGCAGCGGCATTAGGGGCCGAAGTTACTTTATTTACGCGCTCAAAAGAAAAAGGTGCTGATGCAACTCGTTTGGGTGCAAAACATGTGATCGTTTCTTCGGATGAGAAAGCCATGCAAGCAGTGCAAAATAAATTTGATTTTATTTTAGATACAGTCTCCGCACCACATAATGTGACGGCACATTTGCAAACATTAAAGTTAGATGGAGTGATGGTCATGGTGGGTGTGTCGCCTGAAGCATTACCGGTTGCACCGGGCGCTTTAATTGGCAGACGTCGCATTTTAGCGGGATCATTGATTGGCGGATTGCGTGAAACACAAGAAATGTTAGACTTCTGTGCTAAACACCATATTAGCAGTGATATCGAATTAATTAATATTCAAGATATTAATAAAGCGTATCAACGTATGGATAAATCCGATGTGAAATATCGCTTTGTCATCGATATGGCATCATTAGCAACGAACGCATAAGGAAACACTATTTTGTCAAAAACCAAATCGGTCTATCGCTGTCAAAGTTGTGGCGCACAATTTCATCAATGGGCAGGGCAATGCGTAGAATGCGGCTCGTGGAATAGCATTGTCGAAGAAGTGACGAAAGCAACGGTGCGCGGTGGTGGTAGTCAATATGCCGGACAAAATAGTCAAGTGGTGTTGTTAAAAGATATTTGCTTAGATACAGTGACCAGATTGTCATTGGATCAAGGTGAATTAGATAGAGTCTTAGGGGGCGGTTTGGTGCCGGGCTCTGTTGTACTCATTGGGGGTGATCCGGGCATTGGTAAATCCACTTTATTATTGCAAGCGATGGCGTTATTGCCAGAAAGCGATGCGCCTTTGTATGTGACGGGTGAAGAGTCATTGCAACAAGTCACCTTACGCGCGCATCGCTTGGATTTACAATTAGATCATTTAAAATTATTAGCGCACACACATGTAGAAACTATTTTACAAGTGGCTAATGATATTAAACCTAAAGTGATGGTAGTCGATTCCATTCAAACGATGTATACCGATACCTTACAATCCGCTGCAGGCGGTGTTGGGCAAGTGCGTGAAAGTGCGGCACAATTAGTGCGTTTCGCTAAAGAAACGGGAACGTCTTTATTCTTAGTTGGACATGTGACTAAAGAAGGCGCTTTGGCCGGACCACGCGTGTTAGAGCATATGGTCGATACGGTATTGTATTTTGAAAGCGAACAAGACAGTCGTTATCGTATGATCCGCGCCAGTAAAAATCGGTTTGGTACGGTCAATGAATTAGGCTTATTTGCCATGACAGAAAAAGGATTGCGGGGTGTACATAATCCTTCGGCCTTATTTTTATCGGGCTTTAGAGCCGATGTGCCGGGCAGTGTAGTGATGGCAACGTGGGAAGGCACACGTCCCATGTTAGTCGAAGTACAAGCACTAGTCGATGATAGTCCATTAGCCAATCCTAGACGCGTGACCTTAGGTTTAGATGGCAATCGCTTAAATATGTTATTAGCCGTGTTACACAAACAAGGTGCTGTGGCTTGTTATAATCAAGATGTGTTTGTCAATTTAGTCGGTGGCATGAAAATCATAGAAACGGCCGCCGATATCGCTATTTTATTGTCGGTATTGTCCAGTTTAAAAGAAAGACCTTTGCCACACGATTTAATTGTCTTTGGCGAAGTCGGTTTATCCGGTGAAATTCGCCCCGTGCAATATGGCCAAGAGCGCTTAAAAGAAGCCGCGAAGCTTGGTTTTAAGCGTGCGATTATTCCTAAAGCCAATCAACCTAAAGGAGATTTGGGCTTAGAAGTGTTGGCAGTATCGCATTTGAAAGAAGCGTTGGATTGTGTTTGAAATAGTCCAATGCTTTACAACCCTTAACCCTCATTTTTTTAAGGTTTCTTTATAGATAGTAACATTCTTTTCTACTGTGGGAAGCTCTTCTTTTTGATACCAAAAGAGACTCTTCGATGGAGATGTTTCATTGTCAATCGTTTTACAACGTTTCATTTTATGTGAATCTTTTACTAGAGTCTCTACAAATACAGGTGGCAAATCAAGCCTATCAATACATTCCATCTTGCCTAGAGACACATAGTGCTTCGCAATTTTCATTCTATCTTCTTGTGATACAGAGACAAAAGAAACGTTTTTACTTTGCAGGAAATTTAAGACCCCGCTATCCGCGGTGAGTAAAATCTTTTTCAAGGTTTCAGGTTGCATAACAATGCCAGGGTATAGTACATAGGTTATAACGATGATAGCTGGCCAATAATTCGCAATATCTATCAGGGCCTGAGGATTGGAAAGATATTCTCTAGTTTTCAAGTCTATAGGACTTTCTCTAGATACAAACCAACTTTTGTTTGCGGGTTCCGGCTGCATAGCTTGCAAAAATTGATCTGAGCAATTATAACTTTCTTCTATATAACTCTCTATTTCCAGTAAATGGCGGAGGACTTTTTCATCAGGAGTGGTTTTTGTCAGAATATGAGTTAACCAATAGGCATTACTCATGATTATTTGTGTATGCCCTAAATACCAGGCTTCATCATTTAAACTATTTAGTTCTGAAAACTTTACTTTTGCGGCACTAAACAAATCATCTTGAGCATATACCCGCTGAGCTTCTAATACAGTGCCGACTTCAAAATGAACGAAAGTTATGTTCATTATGACAGAATGGTATTCCTCAAATACTTGCACGCCATCATATTGATATGTTTTGGGGTGAACAGTGCCATTCTCAACAGCAGCTTTTAAATTAATGCCTGCTTCTTCACGCAATTCTCGCAATGCTGCATCTAGAGGTTCTTCATGTTGCTCAATTAACCCACCTGGAAATACATATTCGCCCTGTAACTTACCACTTTTGCAGAGTCTCCTTTTTCCTAAAATAACATAAGGCTGTTTTGATTTTGGAGTAAGGCCTGTCACCATAATCACAACAGCGTGTTTGATTATTTCCTCTCCTTTGAATGAGAAAGACTCTATTTGATCTATTACTTGCTCTGGAGTTAAACCAAAATCTGATTGAAGAGCATGTAAACAAGCCCACATTTTTTCTTCTGTGTCAAGAAGAGCGGGATGTTTACCAGAGATTACTCTCATTAATTCTGCCGACATTTTAGCAGGTTTTAAAACAAGACCCACAGTATCGTTACTGCGCCATTCGTTAAGTAAATAGTAGTAGGGTGGGATTATGGCTATAGGAAAGTATGTTTTGAAGAATTGTGTTTCTTCCATTTTAGCGTCTAATGCGAGCATGAGTTCTACGCCGTCGATCATGTCTGCCGACATCAAAAAATCTAGAATGGTAACGCCTTCTATTGCCGTATCTGCGGAATATCCTTTTTTCACCAAAGCACTGATTAATAGTTTTAAGTCTTTTATTAAAGCTGCATTAAATTTATCTTTCTTATTATACCATTGTTTTAAACACAGAAAGAGAGAATTAGTCGCTATAGGTGTTGTTATTGGAGTAAAAGATTCTTGCTGAACAATGGCTAATGCGACATTGAAATTATTGTGTATAATTGCTGTATTGAGATAAGTAATATCATAAAGAGAGGTTTTGAGCCCATGCGCTAATAAACAAGCAAACATCCCGGGCGCTTTATCGCCGCCATAGAGACAAATTTGCCCCCAAAAATCTCCTTCTTCATCTTCTCTACAATTGACATTAGGCAAATATCTAACATATTTATCCGCAGTAATGGGAGCACCTATTGAAAGGCAAAGATCAAGCCATTCTGGTTCTTTGCTTTTTGTGATTAATGTATTAATAATAACAACCATGCGAGATGGATGAAAGTTTTGAGCATTACTTTTCTCAATGATAGTATGCAGTTGCGCTTTTTTCTGTTCATTGGGTTCATCTTTGATTGCCGCAGCAAAAATGTCTTTCAGGGTTGGACGTTCAGGATTATGATAAAATGTAGCAACTTCTTCTTGTGTATATATGTTGATGTAAGGTTTATTTAAATCCATCATGACAGGGACTTTAGCTTCACAAGTCATCCAGCCAGGCATAAGTGCAGTCATTGCTACAGATAAGATTTTTTGTTTTTCTATTTCATCATTACTATCAATGATGTTTAAAATATGAGTTCGATAACTACCACCAACAAGACGCAGTAATAAAATAAATTGATAAGCTAAGCCAGATAAGACATGTTTTCCACAAAAAGTGAGATGGCTAACGGGAATTTCCCAAGATAAACTCATATTTTCATCACAGCGTTCAATACGATAATGAATAGTTCTTTCTTTCGCATTCAATGAGAAACTATAACGGGTATTGCCAAGCAAAACCGGATCACTATGGCGAGAAGCGACAACATCGCTTTCATGGGCGGATACCCATAAAGATTTTAATATATCAGCATCCTGCTCACCTAATTGGTTGAGATTAATAGAGAGTGTTTTTATCCAGTAGTCGTGACGCAATCGAGGTGCATTAGGGTGTTTACCAATACCCGTAACATAATACAGGTTATCTGAAAGTCCTTGGGTATGTGGCGTTCGTCCCTGCACAGGCCGTTTTTTTCTACGTTCGCGCTCTTTTAATGATAATAGAAAATTACCATTTTCCTTAATGTCATCTAAATGCGCGGTTGCTGTTTGAATCGTTAGATTTTCAATAATAAACTTATATAATCGCCACTCATTTTTTATGAATGGTCCTATAAAATGAGATTTTTGATATTGTTCTTTTTCTACTGGAGACAGTATTTTTTGTTGAGATGTTTCATCAATACAAGTTGTTAAGAATGCTTCGCCAGCGGATAATTGGTGCCGAAAAAAATTATAGTTTTCTTCTGAATCGCTAGATATATCGCGACCAGTGAATGCAAAAATAGTATTTCGATTCCTATTTCTACGATAAAGAGGGGGTAGGCTAGACATTTATATCGCTCTTTTTATAGTGGAAGTGTCAAATATATTACCAGAAAAAGCGTAAAAAGTAAACAGTTTCTTGGGTTGCTATTTGCAAGCATAGAGAAAGCTCGTATCGCCATAATAACAATAAAAATCAATTACTTAAAAGAAAACATCAGACCAATCCTCTTTGTAATTTCTAATTTATTCGAAACGAAATTATTCGAAACGAATTTACCAGAAACTAATATTTGCGAAACTATAACTTTAGTAGTATACTAAAATTATGAGTAACTAAGAGTTTATTTAATATGGATAAAATTTACTTTCCATTGGGAAAAGCACAAGGAGATTCTTTTTGTAATCGACAAAAAGAAATAGAATGGGTGCGCAGTAATATTGTAGCAAATCAACATTCATTGTTAATTGCGCCGCGACGATTTGGTAAATCCAGTTTAGCGGATAAAGCTATTCACGCCAGCCAATTGCCGGTTATTACGTTGAATTTTAATACCTGTGCCGATGAAAATGATGTGCAGCTATTGGTACAAAAAGGAGTGAGCTATCTTATCAACAAAGCCATAGGACCTATAGAAAATTTACTACATTCTATTCGACGATATTTAAAAACATTGACGCCTACTATCCATCTTGGTCCAGAATACGCACATCTTGAATTGAGCTCAACACAAGAGTCTAATCCAGTGGTGCAATTAGAAGAAATCATGCTATTACTTGAAAAGTTATTAGCAGAGAAGAAACAACGCGCGGTGATGTTATTTGATGAATTTCAAACGGTAGGATTAATTGCAAAAGGGAAAGGCGTAGAAGCGGCTATTCGTAACGCGATACAAAGTATGACACATTTAGTGATTATTTTTTCTGGTAGTAATCGAAGTTTATTGCAACTCATGTTTGATGACAGTGCTAGGCCGCTATATAAGCTGTGTCGAAAATTACATTTACAAAGAATTGATTGTGAACATTATCGAAAGCATTTAAATAAAATAGCTAAGCTAACTTGGGGTAACGAATTATCAGTGGATGTACTAGATGAAATTATGGTGTTATCTGACAGACATCCCTATTATGTTAACTATCTATGTAATGTTATTTGGACTAATAATAAGAAAGTACCTTCAGTAGCAACCGTTCAAGACGCATGGAATAGTGTATTAGAGGAAGAAGCCAGTGATGCACATGCTGAGATTGCACATTTATCATTAAACCAACGTAAAGTGTTGAGATTCATTGCTAACTATTCTGGAGAAAGCTTATTATCAACCAATTCAATTCAAGCATTAAACTTGGCACAAAGCTCTATTGCGGGTGCTATCAGTGGATTGCTTGAAAAAGATATGTTGGAAAAAGATGGCCATAGTTACTTATTAATAAATCCAGTAATCCGCGATATATTAAAAAAAGAAGGGCTAATAGAGGCTTAGGATTAGTTCCGCAATAAAACATACACAGCGCCACTCCCGCCATCTTCTTGGCGTGCCGAGCAAAAAGCAAGAACAGTATCTAATAACCGTAATTGTTGATTCACACTATTTTTTAGAATGGGTAAAGGGCCGCTATGATGACTACCTTTGCCATGTACGATGACAACCATTTCTATTTTTTTACGAATTGCCGCATAAATAAAATCATTTAATTGTTTGATGGCTTCTTCTTCTGTTAATCCATGTAAATCTAGCTCATGCGATTTATTAAATAATCCTTGTTGCAGTTTTTGTAATTTTTTTTCATTCACATTAGCACGACAAAAATATAATTTATCTTCAGCGCGTACATTGTCTGCTGTTTTAGGATCCGTCACAACACGACTTGCTTGATAACGACGATAAGCAAAGTTTTCTTTTTCATCGGTTGTCGTAGAGTCTTGACGTATTTTCTTCGGAGTTAACGGTTTAATGTTAGCAACCGTTTCTTTAAATAACCGTTTATCTTCTTCAGAGACAGTGAATTTTTTTGTCATTATAAAATGTCCATGTTAGAATGAGCGTCTTACTTAGTATTATAGAGGAATACAATTATGCAAATCAAAGGAACTGTTGCTGTTGTCACCGGAGCTGCTTCCGGTATGGGCGCTGCTACGGCCCGCTTTTTGACAGAAAAAGGCGCAACTGTCGCTTTATTAGATGTGAATGAACAACAATTAGCCTCCATAGCGAAAGAGTTAAATGGATTACCTGTCGTTTGTAATGTAACGCGGGAAGACAGTGCCGTGGCTGCCTTTGAACAAATCGAAGCGAAATTAGGACGACCAGGAATATTAGTGAATTGTGCTGGTATTTGTCCCGCACAGCGTGTAGTCGGTAAAGAAGGGGCTATGCCGCTAGAAGCCTTTAGCCGCGTCATTGATGTTAATTTAATGGGTAGCTTTAATATATTACGTTTGGCAGCAACTGCGATGAGTGCGCGCGAAACTCCATTTACAGAGAGTGGCGAACGAGGCGTTATTATTAATACGGCCTCTGTGGCTGCGTATGAAGGACAAATTGGTCAAGCAGCGTATAGTGCATCTAAAGGTGCGATTGTAGCAATGACCTTGCCTATCGCTCGCGAATTAGCGCGTTTTGGTATACGTGTGATGACGATTGCGCCAGGGATTGTGCATACGCCTATGATGGCAGCGATGCCGCAAGATGTGCAAGACAGTTTAGCGGCACAAGTGCCATTTCCCAAGCGATTAGCCCGCCCGGAAGAATTTGCACAATTAGTGGGCCATATTGTGGAAAATGAAATGCTAAATGGCGAAGTGATCCGCTTAGATGGTGCAATTCGTATGCAGGCTAAATAAAAAATACTAAGAAATGACTAAAGTTCTTGACTTATCAATAGAGTTCGTTACAATACGCAGACCAAATGCGGGAATAGCTCAGCTGGTAGAGCACAACCTTGCCAAGGTTGGGGTCGCGAGTTCGAATCTCGTTTCCCGCTCCAAGATTTTAAGGGTCGCTTGTAAGAATGATCCATTTGGCTGGGTGGCAGAGTGGTCATGCAGCGGCCTGCAAAGCCGTTGACGTCGGTTCGATTCCGGCCCTAGCCTCCAATATTTGTTTGTATCTGTGCCCGGGTGGCGAAATAGGTAGACGCAAGGGACTTAAAATCCCTCGGGAATTAACTCCCATGCCGGTTCGACCCCGGCCCCGGGCACCACCTTTTATTTAAGATGTCGGGTCTCTGGGAACTAACATTGGCAACGGCTTCCAAGCAACAAATGGTTTAATCCGTCTTTTATATCTTCCTAAATCATCAAAATACATAACATCATGTACATCTTGATCTTTAGGAAAGCTTTGATTTGCACGATGCAGGGAATTGTATTTTGCTACGATACCAATATTATCTTGGTGTAATAACCGCCTATAGATGGCTTCAGGATCAGAGATGGTAATTGGAAACCCAACATCATAGAGAGCTAAAAACATTCGAATGGCTTCTGCCAAACGCGTAATGGCATGTGCAGCGATGGTTATAATAAATTTATTTGTTTCGCCGTAACTGGGACGGCTGACATAGAGATCAATATGGGTTGTATTTCCCCCGCGTTTAATTTCCCATGGATGCCCACCGCGCTCTCTGGCTGGGTGTGTACCATCCAGCCAAGAGGCAAATTCTTTTTCGGAATCAAGCGTAATATCTAACAAACCTTCATGCCTACCGTCCGCATACCTTTCATACAATTCAAGCCCTGATAGAGTATCATCAATTTTTTCTTGCTTTTCTTGGGCAGCGATATAAGCAATTTTACAATACTCAAAATATCGCTTTGCAGTCATGGATGAACAAATGGCTTTCTCTCTATTTTGAAAATAACCACTTTCCACAATTCCAATAAATTTTTCAACTTTTTTCTTTCCCACCTGCTCATCAAGGCGATAAATATCGGATAAAGAAGCACACACTAACGCATGAGAAACATAACCCGTTCGACAGTTGAATGGATAGCTTGCGACCATAAGTGTGTTTGCTTTAACCCAGTCTTTTTTGACATTCTTCAGCCAACGGTGCGCTGATTCAATGTATGTACTCCATGTTTTGTCTAAATTCGTTTCTTCTTGATAACCAAAACTAGATCGACGATATTGAGTATTGGCTACAACGCTCTTTCCTAGAATAACTTCTAGCATGCAAACTTCTTTGTCTACTAGACTAATGTAATAAGTGTCACGATATTGCTGTACAACGATTTTATGCCAATAGCTTTTTTTATGTGGAAAAATAATCTCCCACAGACGGTCGTTGAAGTCGTATTGATACTGAAACAGATCCAATTCATTCAAGAACAAATATATTCTTTCTTCAAAATTCATTCTAATATCTCCAACAAAAAACGATCCATTTCAATCGTAAGTCTATAAAAAAATGACTATAGAAAATTATGATGGTACCCTTAATAGAGTATTTCGTCAAATAGAAACTATCTAAATTACACGTCTTATGTAAAATTATCTCGGCAGCCAAATCAAAATAGATGCATGTTTATCCCTTATTCAAGGGGGTGTCCTTGATTTTTCCAGAATATGGCGCAATAATAATATAAATGGCGCGAAATGTAGCCAATTAAGGAACGGGCATGGATCAACAAACTAAGGCAGCAATTCTTTTATTGTGCCAAATGGATGTTGGTTTATTACGAGAAATATCTGTATGGAGTTATGAACGTTCAATTGCACGGTATTCCAGTATAAAAGAAGCCATGGGCCAGCCGGATGTTATTCAATGGCACTATCGAACGCTTATTTTTGATACCGTTCGACATATTGTATTAAGTCAAATTTCTCCTGCAAAAGCATCTTTACAGATAAAAAAAATCCTAGCGACTCAAGTAAAGCCAGAGCATCAAATGCATTTGCAAGAAATAATAGAAACAGAGCTTATTTATCTATACTCGGGGAATATTGCGCGATATCAAATAAGCTTTGAGGAATATGAGAAATGGGCGAAAGAGTGGCGACGAAGTTAAATGAATTGAAAGACAGTTTCCTCATCGTTCTCCAGGTAACTTAAAATGAACCCTTCGTGGATTTTCTGCGTTTCCAGTATCGCTAGTACCTCTAGCTGAAGAGATATGAGAATGTGGACGTGATAACGAAGATAATGCGCTCGTTCTTTCACTTCTACTTCTGGTTAATGAAGTAGATGAAGATTTTGTTGACGGTGGCGCTGTCGCCATTCTTTTTAAGGCATATGCAGAGTCACTACTACATAAAGATGATTCTGACTCTGACCCTGATGCTGAGCCTAATGTTGATGCAGAGGAAGTGCATGGTAAAGTAGAGTCTTCCCTGTGTACTGTAAAAAATTCTTGTGAACATAGAATAGTATTAATGACTAATAGTAGATGGTTGCCAATAGAATGATATGAATCGTTCAGATCAACACCTGGTTTAAAGAAACAATGCATATGAAGAAGAAGTTTCTTTGCAGATGATTTTTCTATTTCTGTAATAGCATTTTCAATATTTTTTATTGTATTTTCGAAAGAAATTGTAATTTCATCTGGTTGGATACTAGAACTATTTTCAAGATTGTCTATTGCACAATTTTCTATAGCATATAAATTAAGAGCTTGGCAATATTTTTCTCTATTCAATTCTAGATCTGTAGCATTCGCTACTAGAGAAAAGTGAACTCTCTCTAAATAGGTATATACTTGTGAAATTCTGCTAGGATGAATATCATTAAAGGAGGTTGCTAAATGCTCTAATATGGTAGAACATGTGGGTTCTTCTTTCAAATAAGCTTCTAAAACAATATAAAGTAAAGCCTGTTGTTTACGAGATAAGTCTTTTTGTACGTCGGCGTTTAAATGAAGCTGCAAATTTTTCCAGGCATAAGCCGCTATTGGCCATCTTTCATGATATAACGAATAAATGAGAATAAATAAACTCTGCCAATAACAAAAATGAGTATTTTCGCGTAATTTCCACGGCATAATGGACTCCTTTAATGTATGCCATGATAACAGAATACGCTGTTCAGCGAGAGTTGTCAAATGACTGGCCATTCTGTTCTTGCTGATGTTCCAAAGAAACCTCATAAGGATCCTCAAAAGTTTGTGATCGGGTTTTACGTTCAGAGAGCTTGGGTTTTTGTGTTTTTGTACCGCGAGTGCCGCGTTCAGAGTGAGAGTGCTGCATATCTTCTTGAGATAATGACTTAGTGATGCCTTGTGATATGGCTATAGTAGGTAAGAATAAACTGGGCAATTTACCTAGAGAGTGATATACAAGGAGATAAGGTGTTTTTTTATTTTCAAAAGTAAGTAAACTGTTGAATTGTGCTATGATCTGAATGGCGTTATCATTGGGTTGATATAAAAGTTTAAATGCTAACAACAAGATAAAAAGTCTTCTGTTGTTATCGGAGAGTCCTGCTACATAAGAATAGGTTTCGTAGAAGATGTTATCATCATCTTCTTTTTGAAATGTATCCCATGCACTATCGTAATTTGATTTTATTCGTGAAAAAATTGTATCGATATCAGTATTCGTTTTTGTTTCCACATTATTTGTATTTGTTCCATTAATTTCTTTTAATAAATCTGTCGCATCTTGGACCTCTGCTCCGTTAAAAGGCGCTACTTCTTTAACGAGTGAAGCTTCCATTTTTTTTGCATCTGAATCATCTGTGCTACGTCTTAATGTCGTCATGCCAACACGTAATAAGAATAACCAGAGATTGATTTCATAGCAAGATAAGCTTTCAAGGTCATTTTGATAAGGTCTTAAAGCCGTAATGGCTTCTGAAAATGTCCACGATTCTTTATTATAAATAGAATAGAATAATACCATTAATGCGGCTAGAAAAGGAAATCTTTCATCTAAAAAAGCAGTAGAAAAACTTACAAATGCTTTTTTAAGAAATTCATCTAGAGGTAATTCCGAATAGGCTAAAACCAGGTCGGTGGTTTCTAATGAGGCGCCTAAGTATTGCCAAACAGCGTCTCTGAACGAATTATTTTTAATTAAATAAGTGTCTTCTGTTGTTTGAATAGAAACAGCATCTTGTGATTCATCTTCCAAACCTTGTGATTTCTCTTTCAGCTTGAGCCGTTGTGTTGTTCTAAATATTGTATCATCTTTTTCCTGGCGCATTTTTTCCTGATCTAACAATTCTTGGGTTTTGTCCAAAATAATCAGTCTATTTTTAATTTGCTGTATCTTGACTCCACGGTCTAAAACTTCTTTTAGAAGTTCTATTTGTCGAATTTTTTCCGAACAAGCTTCGTCTAGTGAAGCTCGCGCAATAAGGATATCTTTTTTTGAAGTAGTCACTTTTTTGCTCGATGGCTTCACAGATTGACTGCTCTCGGTATTTGGATTAGCTGTGTGTGTGTGTGCGGCGCTATTAACACTGCTATCATATTCTGTTTTATATGCGGCTAGCATTTCTTCATCCTTTTGAAGACTAGAGCGTAATTCTTTTCTCTCTTCTTCTATCGCAGCAATTTTTCGTTCATAAATTGAATCAGGAAGCAAAAGAAAATGTGCCAATGCTATACTGCGATTATTAGAAGATACTAAGAAGTGCTGAGCTGGGCAATACGTATCTTCATCATCATCATCATCAATAGCAGATCTCTTTTTTTTTGAGAAGTAATCGAAATTTTTGCGAAATTGGGTTTGTACGTTAGCATTGACTTCTTCGCCATAAAGAGTGACTAATAAATCATAAGTCAATAAAATAGTTTCTATTGTTAATGAAGAATAAGCACATTTCCATGGAGTACTACAAAAAATCCATAGATCTTTTAACAGCTTAAGCAATTCATCGTGAAACAGCGCTAAATACTCGTTTGGTTTTGAAGAGAGATCGGATCTTTTCGTTGAAAGATCCAAAGGAGATATTATTATACGAGGGAAATGAGTTAAAAAAGCGGCAATTGTTTTAGCAATTGCAAGTTGTTCATCTTGACTACTCATTGAACAATTTGCTTTTTGTGCAAGATAAAAGTGTAGCGCCAATAGTGTTAGTTTAGGCAAAAAATAAATGTCTTTTATAGCATTTTCTCTAGGGGAGGGTGTATCTCTGCAGGAGATTATATTTGTTGGAGAAAAAC
>CBFGYT010000006.1:0-15289 GCA_965653065.1 uncultured bacterium
TCTTTTGATTCTTTACTGGCCCTGCGAAGTATGCTAGAGGCTGTTCTGTCTTTCTTCATTAAGTCATACAATTTTATTCAAACTCCCTCGGTTGCTACGCCACAACAATCATATGATTTTACGCATTGTACGATAGTATCGATTGGCAAATTAACCGATGAATTAATCATTGATTTTAGTCAATTTCCAAACATCACGCAATTACGTATTCATAGCGCTGATATCAGTGCTGATAAATTAAATGCGTTTTTTGATAAAGTAGCAAAAAGCTGCCGCCAATTAACGCATGTAGTATTGCCAGAAACATTAGAAAAAGAAACACGTCACTTAACCTATTGCTTAGCTTATTTAAAGAGAGCGACGGGTAATGCTTCATCACCAGATACAAGAACTTTGTATATTGCCAACAATCGTTTGGCTAGCAGCACTGTATCAAGTAAAGAACCTAGCCATTTTACAATGCGACCCGCCGCTGAGCTGCTGAATGCCAGAGGGAAAGTTCAACATCGTATTCGTACGGGGATCATTGATTTCAGTGATGACTTCAGTAAGCATTTTTACAGGAAGGTCACATTAACCTCGATAGAATTACCATCAACGTTAACGGATGATTTTATAGCACATTGTAAAAAACAAAACGACAACAATTACTATTATCACTTTAAACTGAATATAACACCGGGCAATCCCGTGAGGCTGTGTTCGGTAGATGCACAAGAAACGGTATTAGCGCTAAGAGCGCAAGACGCCTCTCTCGAATTATTTCGTGGCGATGATGACTTTTTCTATGTACATACTGATAAAGCCTGTCAAGTTGAATATGTGTTGCAAACTGATTCTGTAGCAACGATGGATAATACGACTCTAAATGTGTTTGACGAAGAAACTCAACACATTTTAAATGGTTTCTTGCGATCGCCTCAATTTACTCAAGTCAGCTTTGAACGCCAATGCAAAAAGCCAGAAGAAAGTTATACCGAATGGTTTGAGCGTTTATATCGATGCCCGGGGGGTGCTTGTGATGAACGTTGCTATGGCGTCTGGTATCAATTTTTTAAACATCCATCCTTGCGTGAGCGTGCCAGATTAGTTTTCATAGATAATGATCATATTCGCTTAGAAGTAAAAAATCGCAATAACCAATGGCGACAAATTGAGTTAGGCGGCAAAACATCCAAGAAATCTTATGACAACAGTATTCCTACAGGCACATCATTACCTCTCTCTAAAACGGCGATAACCCCTGGCAAGAAAGTCCCTGCATCAAGGACAGGCAAAATTGCCAATCCCACAGAGCCCTCTTTTCAAGCCTCTTCAAGTCGCGCCTCATTTATGCCATCGCCATTAGCCGCATTGTCTTCTTCAGTTACTCCAGGTTCTTTACTGCAGAGTTTAGCGACAGCTAAAAAAAACACCGCCTCTGTACACTATGCCGCTTTAAAAGCCTTAGTCAAAAAACAGCAGCATCCAAAAGACATAGAAAATATTGCTGATGTCTTTAGCGTGCAACAAAGCCCCATATTATTAATCCATAGTGATTCTCAGCATTTAATCTACGAATTTCTACGACAAGCGCGGTTACAGCAACACCCGGTTTTTTTATTAAATAGTCCTGGGCAAGTGCAAGTGGCGCGTGAGCAAATACATTTAGAAACTCCGCTACCGAGTATTTCCACACACGATGCGCTGGATCTATTTCTTGCAGAACATCAAAATAATCCCCATGCCATGCTGCTAATTGATTGGGGTGCTTTTAATCCAGAACAACACGTTTCGCTGAATACAGTTTTAGATAGAAACGCAACTTTATATGGCAAACTCATCTCTTGTAAAGTCTATAGCATTTGCGCAAAAGTTCCCAAAGACTCCTCCTTTCGCTCTAGACATAAAGAAGCTTTTAACCCTCAATTACCCGCAAAGGAAATCACCTCGCACGAACATACTGTCATTCATGATCTGTTAGGGTTGGCAAATTGGCAAGAAGCCTTATTTGGTGACGTTCTCTTGATTGAGAATAAACCCAGTTGGCAACATCCTTTGCTGTTTGAGCAAAACTCAGATGTTCCGACAACCTTTATCCTGAAAAATATCCCTAAGAGCGCTATTGCTGAAGTAGAAGTTATTCTCACTCAAGCTAAAGCACAAGGATACTTTACTTATCAGCATAGAAAAATTGTTATCCCCTCTAACGTTGATTTTAAAATTGACAATAGGCCTTTTGATTTTAGCTCATTTGCTGCAATACACAGCTGTTACAATGTTTCTGCTACCGCAGTGCCCACAGACGCCGTGTTGATAAATACAGCGCTTTTTGACTATCTCTTAACAGGAAAAACTATTTCACAAGGAGGCTACTCTACGACTTCAGGATTATTAGCACAATTCTCTGGCAAGGAGTTGTCATTATATCTTACTACAGAGTTGTCAGTGCACCAGTGGTATTGTTTATTGTATCATGCAACTCTTCACAAAGTTGCTTTACAACTGTATTGCGCCTCAGGCGTTAAAACACCTCATGAAATAAAGCAAGTACCTCTTTCTATCGCCGATCCGCTGGTAGTAAAAGACGAAGATTTGCAACCCTTCGTTATATTAAGTAATGCTCCACAAGAAATCATGAAGACTGTTGAAGCGACCCACACCTTTGCCATTGAGGATTACAACTATCAAGATATCGTTTCTGCCATCCGCTATGTATATGCCGACCAACAGTTTAAAGACTTTGAGGAAATCACCAGTGATATTATAACCGCGCTGCAGAACAGTGAAAAAATAGTTCTCTATGGTGAATTTTCTACCTCGCTATTGTATGCATTGCAACCATTACTCTATGCACAGTGTCAACCAGTAAAACCCTGGCCGGGAACATTACTGCTTATCGTCGACGATCAACATTCTCCAGACCTATCCTTTCTGCCTCCATCACGAGTAATACATCAAAAAGTTACTGCAATAAAAAAAGTCAATCCTACTGTTGTATACAAAGAAACAGCCAATACCCAAATAGATTTGGAGTATACTGCGGCTAAAACCAAACGATTTGCCGAAAAACGTTGTCATGCGATCATAGAAACCATAGAAAAGTATGCGATTACTCATTTGCAGGGAGACACAGGCTCTGGCAAAACATTTTTGATGAAAGAAGTTTTTGAAAACCATTCTGATTTTAAATCATTTTTTGATCTAGAGGCATGGCTTCAACCCGCTGTAGATGACTGTACAAAAGTACTCTTTTGGGATGATGTTCATCTGTGCGATAAACATCTTACTATGTTACTACCTTTATTAACCAATGATAATCCTGAAATACTCTATCGAGGCAAGATCTATCCTTTAGATAAAAACAAACACCGTGTGGTTTTTGCTTCCACCACAACTCCGCGTAGTAACAGTAAAGTAACACAAAAACTATTGACACACCCAGGCATTCCTCAAATTCAATTAGATCAATTGCCAAGTTACTTTGTTTATGAGCGTCTGCTAAAACCAATCTATCATCGATTTAATCGTTCTATGTCAGAAGAAAGATTTAAAAAATGGTGTAATGAATTTATCACAATATACTATCAACATCGACAGGAAAATATTATCAATATCTGTGTACAAGGCTTACAAAACTGGGTGTTGCAGTATGTATTGCAATACTGGCAAGAAAATCAGTATGATTTCTTTTCTAAAGATAAAAATCGCAAGCAATCTTCACGCAGCAGCCACTGTGTGATTACACCATCGCTAAAACCGATTAAAAAGCATCTCTGTATTAGCATTGAAGAACACAAGCGGCGTTTTTTAACCAATAGCCCTTTTACCGGCGGCTTAAATGGCTGTTTGCTGGAAGGAAAACCTGGGATCGGCAAGAGTGAGTTGGTTCGCTATTGCTTGCAGCGTTCCGGTTATAAAGAAGTAGCCCCTGGCGAAAAAACATCACAAGAATGCGCCGCTTATATTAAAGTGGATGCGGGATTGCCTCCTGCTGTGTTAAAAACCTACATACGTCAAGCATTTAATCAAGGACAAATTGTTTGGCTGGATGAAATAAACAGTATTATAGAAACAATCGACCCGCAGCAAAATGAAAATTTACAGCGTTGGATGAAAGCCTTTCTTTCAGGGTTAGATCCTGATACGCAGAAACCCGCAGAAAAGCCCGGTTTTATGTTGATGGTCACCGCAAATAGTATTGGCAAAAAAGGGCGTAGTTTATTAGGGCCGTCTATTCGCGGTCACTTACGTAAATACGATATCCCAGATCCAAATGAAGCAGATTTTTTAACGCTTTGTCAAAAGAAGCTACCTGATTTATCCGCAAATGCGCAAGAGGAATTGGCAAGAGATTTGCATTATCTCTGCCAAGAAGAGCCTGATTTAACTTTGCGAGAAATTGCTCCGCAATTGAATCAGTATGGTGAAATTTATCGGCAACCCTATGAGCAAGATAACGCGCCATATCCACTGAATAATTGCCTCTCCGGTTAAGTGTAGAAGAGTTTATAATTTTACCTCACCTAAAAAATAGCATTTAGATAAGTTAAAAGATACCTTATTTTTATCGTTGACTCTGTAACAAATTATAACAACGCTAATAATATTTATTTCAGCTTGCTGATGTGAACAACTGCGCTTGGCTCGTTTTTAATAGCTCAGCGATATGCCTAGTGGTTCTGCTGCAACACGCTCATCGAATTCATCCTCTTGTGAACAAAAATGGTGGTGTGCGATAAAACCCAAAACAACCCCCAGCAATGCCATAAAAACAACCCATTCCAATGCACTCCCTCCGCTAATTAACAATCCCGTCAGTATGGGCGGCATTAGCTGACTCATCTCATACCCTACGATAGAGCCTATTAGACACCCCATGAATGGTAATACATAAAAGGAACCATAAGACAAACAGTCAATACCATTATTGACCCTATCCTCCTCTCTCAATAGGACAGGAAGCAAGGGCTGGCGCTCTGCTTGAGCAAAAAATGTAGATGGCGTAGCCATGTAATACCTCTAATATCGTCTTTTTTATATTAAAGCCTTGACAGACTTTATGAGGTACTATTATACAAGATATATTATTCCAACCCAAATAATAGAGAGGCGCAGTAAGAAATCTCGTTGTCTACAACTAGCCCCCGAGATCCCTCGCCGCGCTCGGGATGACACACGAATAGAATAATATTTATTTCAGATAGATTTTCACTGCCACAATATGCGTATCTTCGACTTTATCGATCACCGTTGAGAACTCAGCAAACTCTACCCGCGCGCCTTCTTCAGGAATTTCGCCGATTTGCTCTAAGATTAAGCCGCTTAAAGTTTCTATCTCTTTATCGCCAATATCTATTTCTCGATCTAAGGCCTGCTCTAATGAATATAAAGAACACGTGCCTTTGACGATAAAGCTACCATCAGCTTGTTTGACCCAATCGACCTTTGTTAAATGAAATTCATCTTTAATGCGGCCGATCAAGACTTGCAATAACGTATCTAAAGTAATAAAGCCGATTAAATTTTTATAACGATTATAAATCAAGGCAAAATGCGGTTTTCCTTCGCGAAACTTGCGCAACAGATCTATGGCCAATTCATCGCTGGATACTTTCAATAGTGGTCGAATAAACGGTTTTAATTCTTTTATTTCTCCTTCCGCATACAACGTTGGTAAAAGATCTTTGACGTGTATCATTCCTAAAATATGTTGCGTTTCTGCATCATAGACAGGATAGCGACTGTAACGATAGCGCATTAAGACTTCCATAATAGTATCAATAGAGTCTTTAATATTGAGCTCAATCATTTCTTCGCGCGGTCGCATCACTTCGGTGGCTTTTAATTCAGAAAAGTCTAATGCTTGTTCAATAATACCGACTTCTTCTTTGGTTAATTCGCCATGCAAATGACTGCTGTGCAATAATAGTTTAATCTCTGCTGACGAATACACAGACTCTGTCTGATGTGTGGTTTCTACGCCTAAATGCTTTAAGAAAAAATTAGAGCAATTATTCAAAAGCCAAATGGCTGGATACATTATCCAATAGAATATATACAAGGGTACTGCTGTCCACAAAGAGACTGTTTCAGACTCGCGGATAGCCAATGATTTTGGCATCAATTCGCCGATGACAATATGTAAAAAAGACAATAAACAAAATGCAAAAAGAAAAGATAACACTTCGATCAATTCAGCAGAGTGAATTCCTAATACTCTAAATAAGGGCATAAATAAATAAGTAAACGCGGGTTCACCAATCCAACCTAATCCTAGTGATGCCAAGGTAATGCCTAATTGACACGCAGATAGATAGGCATCTAAATGTTGATGCACCGTAAATAAAATTCGCCCGCGTAATCCGCGTATATCTTTAATGGTGCTAACCCGCGTACTGCGCAATCGCACCATGCCAAATTCAGCAGCCACAAAAAATGCATTGCACAATAATAAGAAAAGTGCTGCTAGTACCCAGATAAAATTGATCACTTTATACCCTTTGTGATTTTAAAATCTCTTCTAGCGTAGATGAAGCCCAATAAAAATGCAACCTTATCCCTTAAACCCCTTCCTTTTTATTGCAAAACGCGTTTTAATACACTTTCATCACTAAAAAATAGGACCAAGGTTAATTATATGACTGATTTAGATCAAAACGCCAGCAATTCATCTTCCTTATCGGCTTTAGCGAAAGAAAACGCTTTAGAGATGTTACTATTAGCTTCTTTAAAAGAGCAAAAAAGCCAACGCCGCTGGAAGATATTTTTCCGCTTTTTCTATTTAACTTTATTCCTGTTAATTATCTTAGCTTTTTATTTGGCCAATTCTACGGCTTCTACTCATGAAAAATCCAAAAAGCACACGGCATTAGTCACCTTAACAGGCGAAATTGCCCCAGATAGCAGCTCTGCTAGTGCCAGCGATATTATCGAAAGTTTAGACGATGCTTTTGGTGATGAAAATACCAAGGCTGTCATTTTAGATATCGATAGCCCTGGCGGATCTCCTGTGCAATCGGGTGAAATTTACGATGAAATGAAAAGATTACGTCAATTGCATCCGTCTACAAAACTATATGTCGTTTGCGAAGATGTCTGTGCTTCAGGTGCATATTATGTTGCTTCTGCAGCGGACGATATTTATGTCAATGGTTCTAGTTTGGTTGGCTCCATCGGTGTGTTAATGGATGGTTTTGGCTTTGTCGGCACGATGGATAAACTCGGTGTAGAAAGACGTTTAGCGACCGCTGGTAGCCACAAAGGCTTTTTAGATCCTTTTTCCCCTGAAAGCGAAACCGATAAAATCTACTTACAAAGTATGCTCGATGATTTACACAATCAATTCATCAATAAAGTGAAAGAAGGTCGTGGCAATCGTTTGAAAGATGATCCCGATTTATTTTCAGGGCTTATTTGGACCGGCGATCGCGCTGTTCAATTAGGATTAGCCGACGGTTATGGTTCCGTCAATGATGTCGCGAGAGATGTTATTAAAGAAGAAAATATCGTTGATTTTACGCAAAGACAAAATCCATTAGATAATTTGATGTCGATATTGGGATCTTCTTCAGCGAAAACCTTTGCGCACGTAACCGGATTAAGTGCAACGCCGGATTTACGATAACGCTGCTTGGGTACTGTTTATTAACAGTACCCATTTCTCTTTGAAATGCGATTTAACATAGAACAAGAAAGTCGTCATTGCGAGCGTCAGCGAAGCAATCCAGGAGAATAACCCACTATTGTACGACTTTTCCCCTGGATTGCTTCGCTGACGCTCGCAATGACGGGGCCCGAGTATTACAATAAAATTTCGCATTTCAAAGTAAAATAGGTATATATATGAAATTACCTAAATGGCTAAAATTCCTCTTCACACTCTTATTAGGTTATGTGCTTCTTTTACTCGTGTATTTTCTAATACAATCGCATATCATTTATCATCCACGACAAAACTTAAATCCCCCTAGCGAGTATGGATTACAAGATTTCACTATCATCCATTTAAATACTACCGATGGATTATCTTTAAAGGCTTGGTATCACCCAGCAAAAGCATCTCTTCCTACTATACTCTTTTTTCACGGCAATGCAGGCCACATCGGCGATCGCGCACCCATCGTTTTCCCTTATTTTCAAGCAGGATATGGGATATTTTTATTTGAATATCGCGGCTATGGCGATAATCCAGGGACCCCCAATGAAAAAGATAATATTCGTGATGCCATCACTGCATGGAATTATCTACAGCAGAGCACAAAGCCCCCTCATTGTATTGTTGCTTATGGAGAATCGTTAGGAACAGGGGTCGCTGTAGCACTTGCAGCACAAAGAAAGGTCTCAGCAGTCATCTTACAATCGCCTTTTACCAGTTTAGACAATGTGGCGAAACATCACTATCCGTTCTTGCCCGTATCCTGGTTATTACAAGAACACTACAATTCCCTCAGCCAAATAGCACATATCAATAGCCCTCTTTTCATCATTCATGGTGATGTCGATAGCGTAATCCCTATCCAGAACAGTTATTTACTGTATCAACAAGCCTATTCCCCTAAAGAGCTCGCTATCGCCCCTGGAAAAAGCCACAATGACCTCGACAGTACCTGGATGGCCAATAATGTGATATCATTCTTAAGAAAAAATGTACACTGCTCTCCTAATAGCAGCACTTAAGAGGAAAATAATGAATTTATCCACACAACAAATACAAAAACTACGACGAAAAGCACATGCGCTAAAACCCGTGGTCTGGTTAGGACAACATGGCTTAACAGAAGCGGTATTAGAAGAAGTTCAAATTGCTTTAGAAGCACATGAATTAATTAAGGTAAAATTGGCAGGCAGTGAACGCGACGCGCGCCGTTTGATGGCAGAAGAAATGGCTGAAAAGCTATCCGCTATTATTGTGCAGCAAATCGGGCAAATCTGCGTACTTTATCGCGAAAACCCAAATAAAAAGTGACCTTATGAAACTGGCTTTTTGTTTATATAAATATTTTCCTTATGGCGGATTACAGCGAGATTTCTTACGTATTGCCGAAGCTTGCTATCAACGCGGCCATCGCATTCGCGTATATGCTTTAAGTTGGCAAGGCGATAAGCCCGATTTTATTGATTTAAAAATAATAACGGTTAAAGCCTGGCAGAATCACGTCGTCTATCGAAAATTTCAACGAGCGGTTTTACACGATTTAAAGCAATCGCCTGTTGATAAAGTCATTGGTTTTAATAAAATGCCGGGATTAGATATTTATTATGCTGCTGATTTTTGTTATCTCTCTACTATAAAATGGCCTTTTCCTTGGTATCATCGCTTTGATAGACGGCGTCAGCAATTTTTAAAAGATGAAAAAGCCGTATTTGCACCTGATGCTAAAACAGAAATATTATTACTCACCAAACAACAAATTAAAGAGTTTCAATCTTGCTACCAGACTGCAAACAAACGATTACATTTATTACCCCCGGGCATATCGCCCGATCGAGCCCGTCCTGATAACGCACTGTCTTTGCGCAAAGCTATCCGTCAAGAATGGGGCATTGCCGAAGAAGACTTATTATTTTTAATGGTGGGTTCTGGCTTTAAAGCAAAAGGTTTAGATCGCAGTTTACGCGCTATCGCCGCTTTACCCGATCATATTCAACAACGGTGCCACTTATTCGTCATTGGCCAAGACAAAGCAGAACCATTTCTACGCTTAGCCAAACAATTAAATTTAACCGATCGCATTCATCTATTAGCTGGACGCAATGATATTCCTCGCTTTTTATGTGCCGCTGATTTATTGCTACATCCTGCTTATAAAGAAACTGCGGGCATAGTCTTATTAGAGGCTTTAGCCGCTGGCTTACCGGTATTGGTGAGCGCTGTGTGTGGGTATGCGCATTATATTGAAGAAGCCCATGGTGGTATTGTCATTCCAGAGCCTTTTCAGCAAGAAACTTTCAACCAATTATTATTAACGGCCAGTTACGATGTCAATTTACGCCAACAATGGCAACAAGCTGCTTTGACGTATGCTAAGAAAATAGATTTATTTCGTTTGCCTCAAGTAGCCACCACCCTGATTGAAAGTCTTTAAGGGTTTGCTATTAATTCTTAAAGGATTCTAAATCTGGGTTTCCATTTGCCTTATACACCTCTTATATAGTATAATACGGCCCATGCACCGTAACTGAGGAGGATCGCATGAGTAATAAAGTCGCCCTACAGAAGAATATTTCAACTTTTTCCTTAACCATGACAGGTGTCACCGCTATTGTTGGCTCAGGCTGGCTATTAAGTACCCAAAAAATTGCCAATATGGCCGGTCCTGCTAGTTTATTATCATGGGGTTTAGGGGCTTTTATTGCTTTGTTGGTCGGCTTATTTTACATTGAAATTGGCTCAGCACATCCTTCTGCAGGCGGTATTGGCTATTATTCTCACGTCACGCACGGGCGTTTTTGTGGCTTTTTAACCTCTTGGATCAATTGGTTGAGTATAGTCGCGGTAGCGCCGATTGAGGCACAAGCCGTAGTACAATACTTAAGTCAACTCTCTCCTACCTTCGCGCAACTGTATGATGTTTCTTCTCATAATTTAACGGCCCCCGGCATTGCCTTTGCTTTTGTTTTAATGGGCATATTTATGTTTTTAAATTATTGGAGCGTCAAACTATTTTTACGCTTTAATAACTTTTTTACCATATTAAAAGTCACTATTCCGATCTTAACCATTATAGCTTTGTTGTCTTCTGGCCTACACATGCAAAATTTTGGCCACGACTTTCACTCTTTTATGCCTTTTGGCTGGCACTCTATTTTTTCTAGTGTGGTCGCCTGTGGTGTAGTTATGTCTTTTAATGGTTTTCAATCACCACTTACCTTTTCGGAAGAAATTGCTAATCCCAAAAAGCAATTGCCTATTGCGGTGATCGGCAGCGTGGTCATTAGCTTTGTTTTATATTTAATATTACAAACGGTATTTATTGGCAGTCTTTCTCCTGATACCATCGCCCAAGGCTGGCAAAATATTAACTTTCGCTCTCCTTACATTCAATTATTAATGTTAGCGAATTTTCAATTATTGGTCAGTGCTGTTTATATAGGCTCCGTGGTTTCTCCGGGCGTTTGTGGTGTCACGTTTATTGCCTCTAGCTCCCGTATTATGATGTCCTTGTCTCGTGAAGGGCATTTACCGAAAAAACTAGCCGCTCTCAATGAAAAGTATCACAATCCGCGCAATGCTATTATTGCGAGTGCTTTAATTGGTTCATTATTTTTACTGTTCTTTAAAGGCTGGTATAGTTTGGTTGCGGTCATTTCAGTCGCACACGTATTTTCTTATATTCCAGCGCCCATCGTAACCATTGCCAATCGTTTAAAAAGCACTAAATCTAATGCTGGACAATTTCGCTTACCTTTAGCACATGTGTTGTCCCCATTTTTATTATTTTTATTGTCTATATTGATTTTCAATGCCGGCTGGCCCATCGCGGATGAAATGGCCTTCTTAATTATCCCTGGACTTGCTTTCTACTTTTATTATGAAAAGAAAAATTTACACACCAATTCATTCCGTCATGCTTTACGCGGCGCTTCCTGGCTTATTCTCTACATTGTAGGAATTAGCTTGATTACCTTTTTGGGCAATAACACCAATTTGGCGACACAGGTGCTATCGCATGGTTCTAGCTTTGTATTGCTCATGGCTTTATCGGTGTTAACGCATGTTTATGGCGCTTATTATGCCTACAGCCGTGAGACTTATGTGACGGCTACACGCGCTTCAGATGTCGTTGCAGGTGATGATTTAGCGAATATACCAGCGGGACATTAAAAAGAGAGCGTACATAAGCATCCCTTTTAAACTAATGTTTTAATGTCTGTATCCACCATTATAAATACAGCCTTTACCACCAGTAATATAGATTTTTTGTAGGGTGGATTAAGGACATTTGTATCATATCGCAAAGAATCTATACTCTAGAATTATTTGTAGATAGTGAGAGAATCTAGAAAATGTCCGTATCCACCTTATAAATACAGCCTTTACCACCAGTAATATAGATTAAATTCTTTCTACCTTCACCGAAATCGTCATCTCTTCTTTACCGCCGCCTTCAAAAATAGTCCCTCCCGTCGGCGTGGCATCGCGATAATTGCGCCCGCAAGCCACTTGTATGTGATCGGTTGCTGCTAAAATGCCATTGGTGGGATCATATCCTAACCATCCCAACTTAGGTAAATACACTTCTATCCACGCATGCGAAGCATCAGATTGCAAAGTATTTTCATAATCAGCCGCCGTATAGATGTAGCCTGTACGGTAGCGCGCCGGAATATTTAATAATTGTGCCAAGCAAATAAAAAGATTAGCAAAATCTTGACAAACCCCACTGCGTTTTTCATATACTTCAAAAGGCGTGGTCGCAAGACTAGTAACTCCCGGAATATATTTGTAATCATGATAAATCGCTTGATTGATATCGTGTAATACAGACAATAAATTATAATCTGAGCGCTTTACAAAGCTCATCGCATAATCAGACAAAGAGCGCAGATTGCTTTCCGGTAATTCCATCGGCAATAAATATGGCATCATCATTTGCCGCTGCCACGGCATCCAAATTAAGGGAATATTTTGATGACGTTCATCCGGTAAAGCGGTATACAAATGCGGATAAACTTTAACAACGGATTCTGCACATATCTTCAAGTTGATATAAGGCTTTTTTATCGTCGTATAATAAACGAAATTGCCAAATACATCTTCATATTCAATTAAATTCACATTAGGTTTTATCGAGATTTTATGCGAAATTAACTCTTGATATAAATAATGTCTAGGCTTCATGCGCAATTGATGATAACTCAATAGCACGGGTTTATCGTAATGATAATTGGTTTCATGCGTAATACGGTAGGTATATGGTTTGCCTTTATTTTTTCGTGTTGCTTTGATTTTTTGTATATCGCTATCCCCGGTCAAAATATCTTTTTGCGCCACCCCATCACTTTCACTATCCCAAGTAATCCAACCACGACGCACCACTAACATTTCTCCAGGCTTCATTGGCTCCCATTTTTCATTCGTCAAAGGTTCATTGGCAAATACCATCATAGTCGCTTTATTCCCTATATCCCCACTTAAGTCAATAATCACATCTGAAGATTCCATGACAGTTTGTTGATAAGGTGGCGTGCGCCGACACCAATACAATTGATTAAACGCTTTTTTATCATGGTATACCACTAAATACTTGCCATCACTTAACATAAAATTACCGGTACCATAATCATTAAAATTTAAAAACCATTGATGTAATTTTTGTTTATCTAGCTCTCCCAATCCTCTTACTTTTTCTTGACTAATCTTTTGCATTAACCAACAGAATATATGCTCTGAGTCCGTCGTGCCTATGGGCTCAAATAGCAGATCATTGCCTAGAGGAAATGCTTTATCATAATTTTCTAAATCGCCATTATGTAGCATAATCCAGTCTGAGCCTGCAAAACTACGACTAAATGGTTGAATATTTTTTTGAATGATATTTTTAGATGCGCCGCGAATATGACAAATAAATAACGTGGAATGAAAACGTTGCCATTCGGCCATCGCTTTAATAATATGCGAGTCGCGTGCCGCGGTTGCATCTTTGATAATAGTGGCAGCATCTTCATTGCCTGGATACCAACCATACCCCCAGCCATAGACAAACTCTTTTTGCGAGGCATCTAATTTATAGGGTTTGATAATAATAGAGGGGGATACTTCACAGTCAAAAGAAAATCCCAACACATGTGTCATTGTTGATCTCCAGCAGTTTCTAGCATAGCATTATCATTAACTTGTGGCTCAAAAAAATCGTTGGTTAGTGTTTCACAAATTTCATTTGTGTTTTCTAAAATTTCATTTAAAAATTTATGTAAATCTTTCTTTAAGATCTTATTAATAGGCTTTAATTTCAACTCAGCAATCATTTTTTCTAAGTTATATCGGGTGTTGCTTCCAATGTGTGAATGAGAGCTTTCTTGAATATGCAATAAACTCTCATGTGCTTTCTCAAAGCAATATAATATAGAGCGCGGAAAAGTCTCATTTAATATGAGAAATTTAGCAATCACACTGCCGACTACTTCTGCATGATCATACATCATGAAAATTTCATGTGCGCCACAAAATTCCAATAGATTTAACCAGTGAGCAACTTCTTGCGCAGTCTCATCTACTAAAGAAGACTTATCACTGACACAATAGTAATTAATATCTAAAATTCTTGCCGTTTGATTGGCTCGCTCTAGTAAGAATCCTAAACGCATAAATTCAAAGGGATTGGTTCTAGGAATAGTATTATGTAATACGCCTTGATAAGATTGACATTTTTCACGAACGGTTTCACAAAAAAGATATTTATTTCTTTTATATAAAATTTCCGCTTCGCTGGAAATAAACCATAGCCATAAGCGATTAATAGCATCCCATAATTCATTGTTAATGGAATCGCGTATTATCTTAGCGTTCTCTCTGGCAATGCGTAAAGAATTCTTCAACGACACAGGATTATTATCATCCCATACTAAAAAGTGTTGTATTAACTCTTCTTGGTTTCTATCTTTTTCTGAATATAATGTGGAAAATTCTTGATTCACACCCATCACACAGACAACAGACCACCACGCATCTTTCATCACTGGGTCGCCATCTAACATATACGTATAATTCGCCGCTAATACGCGGATGGTATTTTCCACGCGTTCCAAATATCGACTCATCCAAAAACAAATGCCTGCTACTCTTGATATCATTGCTCCTCCTTATACTCTTCGCGCTTTGGTTATAGGCTTTGTTGGCTGCACCCATCTCGTCCTAATCGTACCAGAGTACGACACTCTTGGGACTCGAGGGTTTGCCGCCTCGCCTAAAACCAAATCGCTGTGAGTATATTACTCTATCGTATCATCCAACACCCACGTATCCTTGGAACCGCCTCCCTGGCTAGAATTCACAATATACGAGTTTTCCGCTAACGCCACACGCGTTAACCCCCCTGGCAACACCCAACGATATTTACCACTAATAATATAAGGTCTAAAATCAACACGCTTAGGCACTAACTTTTGTAAATCCCAAGTAGGGCACGTTGATAATTCCACTACCTTTTGTGCGATATAATGCCTAGGATTCGCTTTGATTTGATCGGCATACGCGTCTCTTTCTTTTTGTGTAGACTGCGGGCCAAATAACATACCCTAACCGCCCGCACCATCGACCATCTTCACCACCAATTTATCTAAGTTTTGTAACATATAGTCTTTATCT
>CBFGYT010000007.1:0-15110 GCA_965653065.1 uncultured bacterium
ACCCTCGAGATGCGCACGCCAACCAGAAACAAAAGAACAACACACCACTAAACATAAAAAAGTCGCACCAGCACCGAGCAAACCTATCTCGTTAGGTACGCCTACTCGCGGTAATTGCCACACTAGAAAAGGAACGATTAAAATACCACCGCCCAATCCTAATAGCCCGGCTAATACCCCTACAATTGAACCTGCTAAAATGTATAAAATAACAAAATGCATCATAACAAAACACTCTCTATTTTTAAAATTACTTTCATTGCCTATCCCGGTTATCTCTCAATCATTTCTTCCCAGCACGGATCAATCCACCCAAGCCCGCTTTTTCTAATAAATTAATCACTTCCGTACGCATATCAACGGCACTTTCCATTTTTAAAATTTTATTGACTATTCGTTTTGCTTTTTGATAAGGCACCGTACGTATGATCCATTTTATTCTGAGAAAGATCCCAGGATTCATGCTGAGGTGATCAAAGCCTAATCCAAGTAACAATACTGCCGCCACTGGATCGCTGGCAATTTCTCCACACAAACTAATCGGTTTATCACACGCATGCGCTTTTTTCACGGCTTCTTGCAAAATACGCAATACAGCTGGATGTAAATTATCAAATCGATTCGATACTCTAGCATTGTTTCTATCTATGGCTAAAATATATTGTGCCAAGTCATTCGACCCTACGGAGAAAAAGTCAACGCGCTTCGCTAAATCTTGTATTTGGTAAATTGCAGCTGGCACTTCTAACATGACGCCCACTTTAGGAAAAGTTATTTTATATCCTTGACCAATAACATCTTGGTACGCTTGTTGCAATAATTGTAGCCCTTCATCTACTTCTTCTACACTGGTTATCATAGGAAACATAATCTGCAGATTTTGTAATCCTTCACTAGCCATTAACATAGCACGCAACTGCATTAAAAAAATATCGGGGTGATCTAACGTAAAGCGGATCCCACGCCACCCTAAAAAAGGATTTTCTTCTTGTATAGGTAAATAAGGTAAACTTTTATCGCCACCAATATCGAGCGTACGCATAGTGACCGGACGAGGTGAAAATGCTTGTAATAACTCTCGATACAATGTACGTTGCTCTGTTTCTGTCGGTAACTTTGCTTTCGTCATAAAAGATACTTCCGTACGAAACAATCCTACTCCAGCAGCCGCTACGGTTGAAGATAACGCAATGTCATGAGCAGACCCTGTGTTTAAATGTAAATGAAGCATATGGCCATCGGGTGTTTCATTCGGTAAATGACGTAAACTTTGTAATTCTCGATCTAATTCTTTTTCTTCTTGTTCCCATTTTACATATTTTTGTAATAATGTGGGTGAAGGATCTACATAGAGGCAACCGCGAAATCCATCCATTACTAATAACTTATTTTCTAATTCTGTTGGCAAAACGCCCGTAGCAGCCATGATCGTGGGAATATTCAACGCACGCGCTAAAATAGCGACATGAGAATTGCTAGACCCACTATAAGAAATCACACCTAATAATTGACCTTCTGGAACATCGGCTAGATCGGCTGCCGTTAATCGTTCGCCAATTAAAATAGTTTTCTGTGGATAGTCTAAAGTACGATGAGATTTTTCTTGTAGATAGAATAAAATGCGCTGTCCTAGTGCTAAAATATCTTCAGCACGTTCTTTTAAATAGTGGTCATCCATAGTGGCAAATTGCATAGCGTGCTTTTTAATAACATGACGCAATGCACCCTCTGCCCATTGTTTCTTGCGGATCTCAGTAGCCACATCGACCACCAGATCTGGACTATTTAAGATTTGTAAATATGCAGAAAATAATACTTGCTCTTCTTTAGGTAACGTATTACTTAATCTTTGTTGTAATTCTATAATGTCTTGTCGCGCTAATTGCAACGCTTCGGTAAAGCGTTGTAATTCTATTTCAATTTGCGTAATTTCGCGATCCGGGATCGCATCTAAATCGGCTAAAGGATAAATCACTTTCCCTTGACCTATCGCCACTCCTGATACCGCGGCTACTCCTTGCAACACAAATTTCTCAGAAGAAATTGCATGTGCGTGTAAAATTATCCCCATATCTTTTGCGTGGACAATATGCCCGGTTAATTGCGCGGCTAATGTCACTAAGAAAGCCTCATCTTCTTCACTAAATACACGCTCTTTGCTTTCTTCTACCGTTATCATGCCTAATAATTGATGATGATGTAGAATAGGGACGCCTAAAAAAGCCAATTCTTTTTGGCCTTCTTCGGTCATCAAGTTTAAATGAGCGACGGGCGCTTCGCGTTTCGCAACTAAGCCATGTAATCCTTGTGTTAACGGCAAAGTTTGCGGCGGTGTATTTTCTCCAGAAAAGGCTAACAATATATACTGATGTTGATTATCCACCAAATAAATGGTACACAATTCTACTTGCAAAGCTTCTTGCACAGAGCTCACTACAATTTGTAGAGCACCGCGTAGATCACCGGCAAGATTCATTTCTTGTGCAATATGGCGCAATACCGCTAACATTTCTTTTCACCCAAAACAATAGGCGCAAATTCTTTTAACGCTTTTAAATATACCGTACGTTTAAAATCGATAACATGGCGCACTGGATACCAATAAGAAACCCATCGCCAGGCATCAAATTCAGGTTTATGATCAGGTTGTTGTAAACACACTTGCGATTCATCCGCTAACAATTTTAATAGCACCCATTTTTGCTTTTGACCAATGCAAAGCGGCCTAGAATGATAACGGATTAACTGTTGTGGCAAGCGATAATACAACCAACGATCTGTTATGGCGAGAATACTGACATCTTTTGCCGTCAACCCCACTTCTTCAGCTAATTCACGAAACAGCGTTTCTTCTACGGTTTCGCCGCGCTGCATCCCGCCTTGCGGGAATTGCCAGGCCTCTTGGCCAATGCGTTTGGCCCAAAATAACTTTTTGTCGTCATTGGTAATAATAATACCTACATTGGAGCGAAAACCGCGCCGGTCAATGATTGCCATGTTGCTCTATCTTTATTGTATAGTAAATAATTCCATCGTACTGCAACTGTGGTCATAACACAAGTTAAAATGGAGTGTTTGTAGAGTTGTTCATGGAAGTGTCATTTTTAGTGGGTTTTGGTTAGGGAATGTGCTGGTTAGTTAGGGTATAGACTCAATACACTTCAAGATGCGAAGTATAATGGGCATACAATTACCCCAACAACGGCAACACAAACGCCATCACTTGCTCTACAAACTCTTGTGGATATTCTTGATGCGGCAAATGTCCTGCTTGGGGAAATAAGTAATACTGTGCATTGGGCAATGCTTGTGCCAATTCACGAATAGACACTTCCACAAAAATCATATCATAAGCACCGCCGATGACTAATGTCGGCGTTTTTATTTCGTGTATCCACGGACGACTGTCAAACGCTTTTAATGCGGCAAACTGATTACGCATTCCTTCTACCGTAGGTGGATAAGGATAACTCATGCTTAATTCTATCAGTTGCTCTATACGACCTGGTACCGCTAAAAATTGCGGGCCATAGATAAGTCCTAAAATTACTTTAATGCGTGACACCAACGACGCTTCTGCAGCAGCTAATTCTACAATCCCGGCAAATAAAGTATTCACTGCTGTTGTGCTATTGAGTACAGAGTTTACAATAATACTCGCTTTGATGAAGTCTGGATGCTGACGCATCAATTGTTGGGTGATAAACCCGCCCATAGAGCTGCCCATCACAACTGCTTTGTCAATGTTGAGGTATCGACATAAAGCGTACACATCATCACTCATTTGCTCAATAGAGTACGGGTGCGCTGGCACATCACTTTGCCCTACGCCGCGATTATCTAATAAAATAACTTTAAACTGTTGTGATAATGCGGCTAACACGGTCGCCCACGCCATGTGATCTGCATTAAATCCAGCAATACACACCAAAGGAAATCCTTCGCCGTGGATCTCATAGTAAAGATCGATGTTGTTGATGTGCGCTATAGGCATGATAATTTCTCCTGATGTGTATTTATTTTACTTCAAAAATTCTAAACCTTTGCTTAAACTCGATTTAAAATAAACGCTTTCATAAGTGGATCTACCAATTTTAAAGCCCCACCCTCTTCATATAAATAATCATAATTAAGTAAATATTGAATAGCATTTTGTACGCTTGATAACGGCAATTTTACTGCATCTAAAAATTGTTTTCCATTAGGCTCTTTGACTTCACCCCAAGCAGCAATTGTAAGTAAGATTTTTAAACGATTGGTGTTTAACGGCTCTAGATCAGAGATGACTTTTCCTTGATTTTCTAATAAACAATCTTGCCAACATAAGACGATATCATCGTCACCAGGTATTTTTTGATAATCCCATAGTTTGTCGCACAACATATTAACATAAAAGGGGTGTAGTTCCGTTAAAGTTAAGATCTTATCAATATGCTCATGCGGCATAATACTTCGCCATCTTTTCTGCATCGCTTTTTGTATGTGTAATGCAAACTCTTCAGCTGCGATGCGTTGCAAATGCATTTTATAGCACAACATATACAACGGTTGATTTCTGTTATCAAAAATATGGTTCAACATATAACGAGAACTGCCGGAAAAAATGTATGTCACATATTTCGATTGTTGTGCTACTAAGCGAATGGCGGCCTGAAGCTGACTGCTTTGATCCACTTTTAAAACATCTTGGAATTCATCAAGAAATAGCACAACTTCTTTTTTATATTTAGCGGTCAGCTTTTCTAAACCCAATAACAATTCTTCCAATTGTGCAACCGCACTTTGCTGTGGTGAATTAAACTCTAATTTTAATTCAATTTGCCCGGCCTTAATGCTAATGTATGCATTTTTAAAATAATGCTCTATGACTTGTATCGCTTTAGCGGAAAATCCGATGAGGTTTTTGATAAGAATAGAAATGGCAGCCGCTACTTTTTTACAAATCTCTTCTTCATAAACAACACAAAATAAATCGACCCGCGCATAAGGCAGTTTACTGCTTTCTAATACAGACATCACCAAACTGGTTTTGCCATATCGTCTAGGCGCAACCACTACCGTATGTTGATTTTTTTCAATATTACGTCGTAGGATATCTTTTTCTTTTTGACGATTGCAAAAAGAAGTTTCTGTCGCTATTTTGGTGGTAAAATAAAGTTCTGCCATGGAGTCCTCTTACACCCATCTTATGGTTACCATAATATTACACCCAAAATTCCGGTGTGTCAATGTCGATGTAAGTTATTGAAATAAAATAAGAAACAAATACCCATTTATCCGTTACGATGCATGCACACCGGATAAATGGGTGTGAAAATCATGATGCAACCGTCTTAGCAAACAACACGCGAAAATGCGTTTTATCATTTTCATTTACCGAACAAACAATATCCCCACCCATCTGCAACCATTTCAAGCGACAAAACCCAAGTCCCGGAATGATATGCTTATCTTGTTTCACCAGGAATGAATCAAACACGCGCGATAATGCTTTTTCATTTAAAGGTTCTGCTGTATCTTTAAAATGTAAAATAAAATAATGGCTGTCTTCCTCTAACTCAATATACATTTCACCTTGATGACTCATTTCAATCCGCGCAGACGCTTGCTCTATTAAATTTTGCAATAAATAATTTAAGAAAAGCCCATCGCTATTGAATTGAAAATCAATTCGTTTATCCACATGTAATAAATTAGGATGCTGCTTTATAATAGGATAATTTGCAACGATTTCTTCTATAAAAGCACCAACATAGAAGGGCGATGATTCTTTAGAGGGTAATAGCGCTTGCGTATAGCCACGCACTTCACTAAAGAAGTCTACTATTTTAGTGACATGGTGTTCTATATCATCAATAGAAACCTCTATGGTTTCTAATTGCTGTTTATCCATCTGCGGTGCTAACAACTGATGTTGCACAGCCAATTCATATCCTGCTAATACCTTAGGCAGCATTTTCTTAAGCCAATCATTTTCTAAACGAATAGACGCCAGCGGTGTTGCAACATCGTGTGCGACACAATTGATCATGCGGATCCACGCTGATAAAATTTCGTCTAAAGTTTGTTTATCCAAAGTATCGGCCAACGCTTCTTCAATCAACTTTGTCTCCTTATATCCTTTTGGGTAGCTATTCAGCATCTTGCTCAAGCTGCAGTAAAAAAGTGCAGATTTGAAGGTGGGTTGCATGTGAAACTCAAGGTAAAAAGCGGCGTTTATATGACCATAAATGAACATTTTTAGATTGAGTTTTACACGCAAGATGCGCCAAATATTCGCTTTCCTCATTAAGCCGTGCATGATTGCACTTTTTGTTGATTTTGCCTGCGAATGGTAACAGTAAAAGAAGTCAGATGCTAGTTTTATAATTCAAAAAAGAACAATATTGACAAAAAACCCTTTATATGGTATTTTTCTTCTTCAATCACAGTGGAGAGTGCTGGTGAATTCTATAATGACCGTGCCTTGTTTTTATCATCCCACAACCGTAATTATTGTCGATGATAATATGGATTTTTTAAACACCATGGCGAAATTATTACGTCGCGCCGATCCCTACATTATTGTTAAAACATTTACCAATGCCAGTGCGGCATTAGAGTCCGTTCGCTCGGTCGAAAAATTACCGCTGACGTTGTCGCCGGCATTATCTTCGGATAATTATCTCCCAGCTTCCAATAAAGCGCCATTAGAATTTGATATTTCTAAGATTTATCAACAAGCGACTCACCCGGAGATTTTTCAAGAAATATCTGTGGCCGTTGTTGATTATGATATGGATATGCCTACTACCGGCGCCGATTTTTGTACTGAAATTCAACAAACCCCTATTAAAAAAATTATGTTAACGGGTGAAGCCGACAGTGACTTAGGGGTTGCCTTATTAAACAATGGCGTTATTAATAAGTTTTTGGTAAAAACCCAACGTGATCTAGAAGAGAAATTGGCAACTTATATTGTTGAAATGAAGAAAGCCTATTTCCAAGATTTATCTTCTTCCTTATTGAATAATTTATCTCCTGATATGGGCCTCTGTTTAGCCGATCCCGCTTTTGTTAAGTTCTTTAACGACACTTGCCAAGAGCGCACTATCACCAGTTATTATTTAATTGATTTTTCAGGTAGTTTTTTATTAATGGATGCGAATGGCAAGTTATTTTGGTTAATCGTCAAAACGAAAACAGATGTTGAAGAGTATGTGGATTTTATTCAAGATGCGGGTGTAGACAAAAGCATCGTGCAAAAAATTGCAGATGGTAAGGAAATACCTTATTTTTACCAACAAAAGGATTATTTACATTCTATTGATACTGGGTTTCCGTTAGAGAAATATTTATATCCGGCGAAGAAGCTTTCGGGAAAAACAGAATATTATTATTGTATTACCGATCGTGTGCATGATTTTCCGTTAGAGGAAGGGTGTGCGTTTAAGAGGTAAATTTCAAATATTTTTGTTTTCTTCTTTATTTTAGAGATTACAAAACTTCAAAATTAATATACAATATACCCTTATAATAAAATATGGCGTAATGACTCAACTCAACAATATAACTTATCTCAAAACCATACAAAAATTTTTAGTACATTCAGGTTGGTTAAATTGTCTCTAAAATAAAAGGCGTTTTATGATAACTGTTATAAAACTAAAAAATTATGACTTGTTAGATGATGTTTGTGCATTATTATATAAAACACATATAGAACAAGCTCATTGGAATTTTTCACCCGATAATCCTTCTCAAATTAGAGTCATACACAAAAATAATAGAAATTTATTAATAGATAGATTCACAGATCACGCCATTTGGTTTTGTGCGTTTTATAATACAACGCTTGTGGGTTGTACACGATTAACATTTGCAGATGAGCACAAAAAGTTAGAAATGGAAAGCTATAATAGCAGTCAAGTTATACAAAAATATTTACCGTTCGATAAAAGCCATTGTGTAGAATCAAGCAGAACAGCAGTCTTACAAAGTTATATGGGATATGGTATTTCTCGTCGACTACTCCTTGCTGCATTTCAATATTGTGAAAAGAATGAATATTCTATTCTTGGGACATCTCATCATAAATTTATAATAGATTTATTTAAATCTATAGATTATCCGTTAAAAGTGGATAATGCCTTTAAATATGAAGAGCAAGATCCATATCCTGTCAATTTTTATTTTGCCGATTATAGAAAATCAGAAATAAAAATTATGATTCAAAATTTAGAGAAAAATATCCGCAATTTTATGCAAAGTAAAATCAAAGTAGAGGTTGTCCTATGATAAAAATAAAAATACTAGAGAACCTTGATTTAATTGAAGATGCTTGTTCTTTATTATATGAAGAGTACATAAAAACTAACATATGGATATTCTCCAATGATAATCCATCCAAGCTAAAAGTTATAACCAAGAATAATCGCAATCTTCTTGTTGACCGAGTTACCTCACACGCTATCTGGTTTGGTGCTTTTGATAATAGTAGAATGGTTGGCTGTATTAGATTGTTTAAAGCTACCGAGAACATACCTTTTGAAATAGAGCTGTATCAAACGGCAAAAGAAATTGTTACGCAGTATATCGAAATGAATAAATTTAATATATATGAAGCCTCAAGAGCATGCGTGGATTCTGCATATAAAGATAAAAATATTCTACTTAGTCTATACTTAGGTATAGCAGAATTCTGTCAAAAAGAAAAAATGTCTATCTTTGGGTCAACGTCAAATGGATATCTCAAATCCGTCTTGCGACAAATAGAGTGGCCATGTAAGAAAGAAGACGCATTTAAATTTGACGAAACTGACTCTACACCAGTTAATTTTTATTTGGCTGATTATAGAAAATCTGAAATTAGTCATATGATTGAAAAAATAAAAACATTAGAGAATTTTAAGAGTAATCGTCCTCTAGATATCTTAAATGCTCTGCATATAGTAGCTCCAATATTTCCTGCACCAATGTATTGGCATGATACGGAAGGTATTGTTCTTGGAATAAATGCACAATGTTTACAAAGCATAGATAAATCCATTGGAGAGGTACTGGGACGAACTCCTTATGACTTTTATCCAAAAGAAGTTGCAGATCATATATGGCAACATAGTATGCAAGTAATTAAAAGCGGCGAAACATTATCTCAAGAAGAATATGTATATGATACATCGGGCAAGTGTATCGGCACTTATTTGGCAATTAAAGCCCCTCTATATGATGAATATGGCCGTGTTGTCGGAGTCTTAGGTACTTCAATCAATATTACGGCAGAAAAAGAAGCTGAGCAATTAAAAATAGAAAATGAAAAACAAAGAACGCTTCTAGAAGAAGAAGAAAAGTTCACTAAACTCGCTAATCAAGTTGCGCATGATATACGTTCACCTTTAGCTAGTCTATTAATGATAGTCAAATCTTGTACGCAAATCCCAGAAGATGATCGTATCGCCTTAAGAGAAGCTGCGACCAGTATTGGTGATATTGCCAATCATTTATTACATCAATATCAAAAGAATGAAATAGATGTGACAAAAAATAACGAACATCAAGCCTTACTGGTATCAACCGCTCTATTAGAACTACTCACTTCCAAAAAATATCAATATCAAAAGTTATCGATTAAGTTTGATTATCAATTTCAATCGGATACATCCTTTGTTTTCATTAAAATTGACCCCAGCGCATTTAAACGAATGATATCCAATTTAATCAATAATGCCGTAGATGCTTTAGAAAAAACAGACGGAAAAATAATTTTAAAGTTATGTCTTGAGAGTGAGAAAGTTAAGGTTTCTCTTCAAGACACTGGTAAAGGTATGCCTCAGTCTTTAATTGATAAGATTATGAATAAAGTATCCGTAACCTCTGGTAAAGAATCCGGACATGGTCTTGGACTCATGCAAGTTTGGGAAACATTAGATGAAAGTCAAGGGACATTATCTATTGAATCAGCTCCAAAGAGAGGAACGACTATGACCTTGACATTCTCTAGAATGCAAGCGCCTTCATGGATTGCTGAAGAAATTGTATTGACACAAAATGATATGGTTATTATTTTAGATGACGATGCTTCTATTCATAAAGCTTGGCGCACTCGTTTTCAATCTATTTTAACGCCTGAAAATCATATACAGTTAAAGCATTTTGAGCAAGGTCATGAAGCTTTGCAGGTTATACATACTTTAACTGCCGATGAAAAACGAAATGTGTTTTTGCTGAGTGATTATGAATTATTAAAACAGGATTTAACGGGTCTGCACATCATTGCTCAAAGTGGTATTGATCGCTCTATTTTAGTTACCAGTCACTATGCAAACTCCTTAGTGCAGGAACAGGCGTTTAAAACAAAAACTCGAATTCTACCAAAACAATTAGCTTCTGAAATTACAATTAAAATTTTACCCGCTGCACAAGAAAAAACCCATGCAAATGTTGTTATTGTCGATGATGATAAGACTTTTGCAAGAAATCTAGCTCTATTTATTTTTGATGACTATACTGTTGATCAATATCATTCACCAGAAAGCTTTCTAAAAAACATGCAACAATATTCGTATGATACTAAAATCTATCTAGATAATAACTATAACAATTCTTTACTAAAAGGATTAGATATTGCAGAAAAGTTGCATGCAGAAGGGTTTAAGCGCCTTTATCTATTAACGGGCGAAGCGTTTGATGCTAGCAGACTGCCAGCTTATTTAACAGTGATTCGAAAAGATGATATAGAGAGTATTAAGAGCTCGTAAGAAGAAGTTGAGCTGCACTTAATGCAAAAATGTATATTCTTTATTATTCTTTGGATTAAAATTTATGAAACCGCATAATATCACATTACAATATTTAGAAAAATTAGCACCTTCGCTTCCCGGCCCTATCTATTGGAAAGATCGAAATAGCATATATTTAGGAATGAATAAATTCACGCTAGATGCATGTCAATTAGAATCATTCGATAATTTTATTGGTAAAAGTGACTATGACTTATGGCCTCAGGCTGCCGAAGAATTAATCAAACACGATCAAGAAGTAATACAAACAGGAAAGCCCATACAAAGAAACGAATCTATTATTTCGCCTACAGGCCAAATTAAGTATTTTACCGTAGTAAAGTTACCGTTACGTGATGATGACGGCAATATTATTGGCGTTATCGGCAACTCCATCGACATTACCGCCCAAAAAGAAGCCGAGCGTCTAAAACAAGAATCTCAAGAAAAATTTACCCGTTTAGCCAATCAAGTGGCACACGATATTCGCTCTCCTCTCGCCAGCTTATTGATGATAGTCAAATCATGTGAGCACATTCCCGAAGCCGATAGAATTGCGTTAAGAGAAGCGGCAACCAGTATTAGTGATATCGCCAACCACTTATTACATCAATATGAAAAACGTGAGTTTGGTTTAGAAGAAACAGAAGAACGACAAGCGATGTTAGTGTCTATGGCTTTATTAGAAGTCTTAACCGCTAAAAAGTATCAATATCAAAAGTTACCTATCAAATTTTCTTGCCAATTAAATAGTAATGCTCAATTTGCGTTTATTAAAATCGAACCTAGCGCTTTTAAACGTATGCTATCTAATTTAATGAATAATAGCGTTGATGCTTTAGGAAGCGATCCCGGTGAAATAGAATTACAATTAATCGTCGACAATGAATGGGTGCAATTGATTGTTCGGGATACGGGACGTGGCATGTCGCAAGAAGTCATCGATACTATTCTAGCAAAAAAAGCCATCACCATTGGCAAGAAGAATGGCCATGGATTAGGCTTTAGCCAAATCTGGGAAACGCTAGAGCAAAATCAAGGTGAGCTTATCATTGATTCTACTCTAAATTATGGCACCACCATTAGTCTCACTTTCCCTCGCATTAAAGCGCCACTTTGGATTGCCGAAGAAATCATTTTACAGCCTAATGACTTAATCGTTATTTTAGATGACGACCCGTCTATTCATGGTGCCTGGCGCACACGCTTTGATCCGATTTTACAAAACAACCCTTCTTTGAAGTTAAAGCATTTTCAAATAGCGCATGAAGCCATTGAATTTATCAATCAATTCGATAATAAACAAAAGGAAAATATATTTTTGTTAACGGATTATGAGTTATTAAAACAAAATATAAACGGCTTAGATGTGATTGCAGCAACAAAGTTAACACGCTCTGTATTAGTCACCAGTCATTATGCTGATTTATCTATACACGCCCAAGCGACAATCACAGCCACTCCTATTCTACCCAAACAGTTAGCCGCTGAAATCGTGATTAAAGTAGTTTCTAATGATGATTCCACCATAACGATTTCTAATACCGCGACTGTAGACCGAGTTTTAGTCGATAATGATTCTTTATTTGTTAACGTTCTCGTTGAATATATTTTTAGTGGCGAAAAAGTAGATATTTATTACGACCCAAACAAGTTCTTAGCACAATTACATCGCTATGATAAACATACTAAAATTTATTTAGATAATAACTATGCTAATACTTCGATAAAAGGTTTGGAGATCGCTGAGAAACTGCATATTGAGGGATTTCAGTGCATTTATCTATTAACTGTCCAAACTTTTCAGAAGACAGAGTTACCGACTTATTTGACGGTGATTAGAAAGGATGATATAGAAGGTATAAAAAATCTGTAAAATTTAACTGCCTTTAAACAAAAAGATGCTATTGTTTGAATAGGAAATTATGCTAATTTTTCTTTAACACGATATTTTTACTAACGTTCGGTATGGGTAAATCTGGGAATACATATAATGCAGAGAATTGAGATATTAGAAAAATTATTTAACGCGATACCTTATGTTTTCTGGAAAAATAAGCAAGGAACATATCTAGGCATTAATGGTAATCAAGCAAAATCATTTAACTTAAACTCTATGAGTGACTTTGTTGGCAAGACTGCTTTTGAAATATTAGAAGATCAAGAATCCGCATTGCAGATCCATAACAATGATGTGGAAGTCATGACTAGTGAAAAAATAATGATCTTTGAAGAAACTATTGTTAGGCCTTCCGGCACTAAAACCTACTTATCACAAAAACAACCCCTATATGATCATGACCATAATGTGATTGGACTCTTAGGTTTTGCCATAGATATTACCGAAATAAAAAAGCAAAGAGAGGAATTGCAAGAGAAGTTACGTACATTAGAAGATATAAAAAAAATGACTGACATACTTCCTGCTCCTATCTATTGGATAGATGTTAATAGTGTTATTCTGGGCGCAAATGAAGCGGTGAAAGAAGGAATTGGCGTATCTCATTTAAATGAATATGTAGGAAAATCTTTACATGAATTGTATCCAAAAGAAATGGCCGATCATATCAAACGCCATAATGAAGAAGTCATGCGTACTGGCAAAAAACTCATACAAGAAGAACCTATAATAGATAAAAAGGGAAATTTAAAGTATTTCACTGCTGCCAAGGCACCTTTACGCGATGACAACGGTAATATTATTGGCATAATAGGAACTTCCATCGACATCACCGCCCAAAAAGAAGCCGAGCGCCTAAAACAAGAATCTCAAGAAAAATTCACGCACTTAGCCAATCAAGTGGCGCACGATATTCGCTCTCCTCTCGCCAGTTTATTGATGATCGTCAAATCCTGCGAGCATATTCCCGAAGCCGATAGAATTGCGCTAAGAGAAGCAGCAACCAGTATCAATGATATTGCTAACCACTTATTGCACCAATATGAAAAACGTGAATTCGGCTTAGAAGAAACAGAAGAACGACAAGCAATGTTAGTGTCTATGGCTTTATTAGAAGTATTAACCGCTAAAAAGTATCAATATCAAAAGTTACCTATCAAATTTTCTTGCCAATTAAATAGTAATGCTCAATTTGCGTTTATTAAAATCGAACCTAGCGCTTTTAAACGTATGCTATCTAATTTAATGAATAATAGCGTTGATGCTTTAGGAAGCGATCCCGGTGAAATAGAATTACAATTAATCGTCGACAATGAATGGGTGCAATTGATTGTTCGGGATACGGGACGTGGCATGTCGCAAGAAGTCATCGATACTATTCTAGCAAAAAAAGCCATCACCATTGGCAAGAAGAATGGCCATGGATTAGGCTTTGGCCAAATCTGGGAAACACTAGAGCAGAATCAAGGAGAGCTTACCATTGATTCTACCCTAAATTATGGCACCACCATTAGTCTCACTTTCCCACGCATTAAAGCGCCACTTTGGATTGCCGAAGAGATTGTTTTACAGCCCAATGATTTAATCATTATTTTAGATGACGACCCGTCTATTCATGGCGCCTGGCGCACACGCTTTGATCCGATTTTACAAAAAAATCCCTCTTTGCAATTAAAACATTTTCAAGTTGCTCATGAAGCAATTGAATTTATCAATCAATTTGATAGTAGCCAAAAGGAAAATATATTTTTACTAACGGATTATGAACTATTAAAACAAAATATAAACGGCTTAGATGTCATTGCAGCAACAAAATTAACACGCTCTGTATTAGTCACCAGCCATTATGCTGATTTATCTATACACGCTCAAGCTGCAACCACAGCGACCCCTATTCTCCCTAAACAATTAGCCGCTGAAATTATAATTAAAGTCGTTTCCACTGACGATCCAACCATAACGATTTCTAATACCGCAACAGTAGACCGCGTTTTAGTTGATAATGATTCTTTATTTGTGAACGTCCTCGTTGAATTCGTGTTTAGTGATGAAAAAGTAGATATCTATTATGACCCTAATAATTTCTTAACGCAATTGCATCGCTATGATAAACGCACTAAAATTTATTTAGATAATAACTATGCTAATACTTCGATAAAAGGTTTGGATGTAGCTGAGAAACTGCATATTGAGGGATTTCAGCGCATTTATTTATTGTCTGGCGCAACGTTTCGCGCAGAAGAAATACCACCCTATTTAACTGTTATTCGTAAAGATGATATTGCGAAGTTGAAAAGTTTATAGCATCATGATGTTATATACCGGAAACAGTTCAAGAGCGAACTTAGGGGATGATAATGAGTATTCGTCATTGCGAGCTTGCGAAGCAATCCAGGAGAATCGCCCACTATTTTACGATTTATCTCCTGGATTGCTTCGCTGACGCTCGCAAT
>CBFGYT010000008.1:0-14357 GCA_965653065.1 uncultured bacterium
GCTTACTGATAGGAAGTAAGCACAGCTTGCCAAGTGCGGAAACACCTGGCAGGCTGCTAACCACTAACAACCTAGGGGATTGCCAATGGCTAAAATGCATGTTATCTCACCTTACGCCTTCGCACAAGAAGCTTACAGGGTTCCTAACTGCAAGCGGAAACAATTTGCTCATTTTTCAATCGATAATAACGCTATTTTGCTGCCACAACAGCGATATGGTGTGCTATTGAACGAAAATAAGTAAAGTGGCTTTGGTCGCCATGAAATGATTTTATAGTCTTAGGGCATAAAACAACATAGACTAAGCAACTGACGCTTTACTCGTCGAGCAAAAAGTGTGATTAAAAATGCACTTCCGTTTTAATCACAGGCTAACTTTTTTAAGTTGCTGGCCTACGCTTCTTTTCTTCCCAGTTAAGGTCTGCGCAAATAATTCATTTCAATACGACAACTACAAAGCGCGAAGAGCCGCACTTATTCTTAACTTAAGTGTTCATACGTAAATGCTATCATGAAGAAAAAAATCATTTTAATATTCTTTGGCACGAGATGAAGTGTTTATGCCGATGAGTGATGTGTATTTAGATTGTTAATACAGTTAAAGTCTGTGGTCATCATATTTTAAAACTGGCTTGAAGTATTCAAGCCAGTTTCTTTTTACTGCTGAAACACGGGCATTTTACTCCAATCAGGATAACAGAGCTCCCATAATCTATAGATTTTATTTTCTTTAAATTCACTGATTAAAATGACTTCCAATTCTTTGGTTGGCTCATTGGGTTTTGTAATGATAAAAAATACGCGCGCTGCTATTTTTTCACCCTGCTCTATAAAATTACTTTCATCATAGCTCACTTGATAATGGATGTCAGTTGCATATATTTTTTGATGGAATTCAGAAAAATAAGCATAGTCTTGTATCTGTCCATTGGCATATAACTGAAAAGAAGTATGATAATATTGAGGGATCAATGATGCATTCTTTTTCTCAACCATTTCAGAAAACATTTCTTTTAAAATTTCTATATACATATTTTTCTCTTTTATTCCGTAGCATTCATATTCATTGATATCATACGATTACTACAAATCTTCCAAACCCACCACAATACGCTTATTCAATGCCGAAGCGGCTGCTACCAATTGAGTTAAATGCGAAATATGATGGGTATTAAAAAGCCGATCCACTTGAGGATATTTCCAATTTAGTCGTCGCGCCAACTCAGACTTAGTCATATGTCGTTCGCGTAATGTAATATATAAAAGGACTTTAGCACAGAATCCAGGATCTAACGTCACAACGATTCGATTTTTAATCGCGCTGGGTAAAGGAATATCTTTTTTTTCCTTCATCAAGGAAGCCATAATTTCTTCCAAACAATCCACTGCATTTAATAAGGCGGATTCTTTATCTTCTCCCCAAGTAACGCCATAGGGCATATCTGGAAAAGTCACCGTAATGCCATCTTTGTCTTCTTGTAGTTCTACAGGATATCGTAATGTCTTCATTATTTTATCTCCTTTAAGCCTAATTGACGCTTAATTGCTTCCACCGTTCCTGTGGGTAATTCTTTACTAGAGTGCATGGGCATAACCGTAGTTTTATCTTTAAATCGAACCGTAATGTGGCTCCCCTTCCCTCTGCTTTCTTCAAACATACACCCTTGTTTTTTTAACCAACGTTTTAATTCATTGCTATCCATATGCGCTCGCATAATAAGTATATAACACAAATGTTATAAAATCAAGATGAATCTATAACATATATGTTATCAATTGACCACATTAAGAGTCACTACATCAATAACTTAATTTGACAAATTGAGTCAATTCAATCATTTATAGTAACTCACCTCTCTAAAATAAGTTAATAATAGAGAACAGTGACTATATCACGAGCCGAATAATTTATAAATACATATATTTAAAATATCTTAAAGAATTATAACTTTTACCACACCGCAAGATGCGTTCCTAATGGCTCCGGCGGCGTTCGATCTTGCAACGGCGTTTCAGATAACTGTAACACCGGTTTTAAATGCTGTAATTTACCAAATGAAGTGTTGACCGTTTCTAATAATCCAGGAATATCCGATGCTTGTGGATTTTTGCAAGCATTAAATTCGGTTGCGCGCCCCAATTGTGTAAACCAATGTGCTGTTTGTGCCAATGATAAACGGATCCAATAACTACCACCTTCGGTTGCACGGCGGCGTAGTGCTTCCATAATAGCAAATGTAGCTAAATAGCCGGTAATATAATCCAAGCTTTGCGCCGGTAAATGTTGCGGTTGCGCATTTTCTGCAGTTTGTTCATAGGCAATCCCTGTAGCCGTTTGCACCAAGCTATCATAACCATGACGGTGTGCCCAAGGCCCCACATGAGAATAAGCACTTAAATCGATATAGATAATACCCGGACGCAATTTAGATAAAGCTTGTGGAGAAAAGCCTTTTTCGCTGAATGCGCCTGGACGATACGCTTGTAAAAATACATCGCCGGCTTTAATCAATTCTAAAAAATGTTGCTTTTGCGCGGGATTATCTAAATCGATATAAGCATTGCGTTTGCCAAAACCCGTGTCCATCACTAATGGCAAAATAAAAGGGAGCGTAGGATGAGAAATGCGTAACACATTCGCGCCTAATTCTGCTAATGTTTTGCCACACACAGGACCTGCCAACACACGACTTAAATCTAATACTCGAATGCCCGACAAAGGCATATCCCCTATCGGTAACGATTCTGGAGCACTATCTCCTATTTTGATAATTTCTAACAACGGCTGTGTTGCAATCGCTTCGGCCTGTGAATGGGCTTGCCATTCTTGTGGTGTACGTAATAACGAAGCACATAAGCCACGATCATTGAGCATTTGTTCGATGTCAGCGCCATTGAATTGTTTAACCGCCTGAATTAACGTTTCTTTGTCAGTACAACTAAAAAAATCCAATACTCCCTGTTGATGATTCGGGAAATTGCAATGAAATTGCACCCAACGCTGATCTTGTGTTTCATAGAATCCTGAAAATGGACTCCACAGATCGGGCGCATCGTTTTCTAGTTTTTTTAAATAATTATGCGACCGTTGCGCAATAGCAGCATCGTACACGCTGATATTTACTGTTTGCAATCGCCCCGTTTTCAATTGCCACAAACTGGATGCTGCATGCCCTACAGCAGCAAGTGCAGCAGCGCCGGCTTCGCCAATCAAAAAAGGACTGGGTAAAATAGGATCGTGACCCGCAATATGAATATGATCAGTATTGGGATGAATATGAACTGTGTTGAGGATCTGCGTTAATCCTTTCATAACTACTCCTGCTTTATTGCAATAAGATTTGAAAAAATCCTTTTGACAAATCACATATCAACAGACTTTGGTTCGATTCATTAAATAAAAAATTCTTTTTCTTATGGATTTTAATTCTACTACATGCGCTTGTCAATTAGCCTTAACTATACACTTCTATCTAATATATTCAACTCATACAAAAGGCGGGCTCTTACCTACTATCGCTCGTATCCACGGCATATCCGCAAAGTCAGTAGCTGGATAGCCTGTCGTCAAATAAATTTCATGAAACCCTTGCTTAAACAATTGCTTAGCATATTCTTCTCCTCTTATTCCCTTCTCCAAATTAGAATCAATATAAATAGGAGTCGTGCGATTTAGCTGCGGCATTAGTGCTTCAAATGCCATAGTCGTCAAAAATGTTTTAATGGATTTTCTATTCTTCTGCGCCGCAAGGTGCCAGATCTGACAAGTTAGAGCATCATCATCTATAAGAATTAAGTCTAACGATAAGAGCGAAGATCGTTGAACACACTCTATTTGAATATATGCTAGTAGATTTTTAGGTAAAACAGCAATGCCTAAAGATTGGCACTGTGAGATTATTTCTTGATTTTCATAATGAGAAGTCACCAAGATACCTTGACGACCAATATCCAATTTTTTCAATATATCTAATCCCGTTTCAGGATCTCCTAATAGCTCATAATCAGAAAATACTTGAACCGGTAGAGACTGATTCTGATACCAGTTAACAAATAATTGTGACTCTGTAAAGTGGTGAACTTCTAAATCTTTTGAAACGGCATGTAATCGCTGTGCCCATGCATCTTGCACAGATTGATCATCATCTAGAATGGCAATGATTGTATTAGGCGCAAGCATGATTTTAGAAATAAACCATTGTGGTGCAACGGCACAAGGCAATTCAATATATACCGTAGTCCCCTTTTCTTCTCTAGAATGCAACCAAAGTACTCCACCCCAAGATTCAAGCGTTTCTTTTGCATGAGTAAGTCCTAGACCAGAGCCCCCTTCTTTGAAACTAACCCCCAGCTTTAAAACATCTTGTAACCTATCTGTTGGGATCCCTCGACCATTATCACTGATCTGAATACAAATGAGATTATCATGGACATCCAGTGCGACCATAATCTTCATTTCTGATTGAAAAATTGCTTCTGCTGCATTATTAATTAAATTTGACAGTAAGCGCTTCATTTTTTGAGGATCTATTTTTGCAAAAGCGGAAACCCCGGCCGCTGATATTTTTGCTTCTAAATGAATAGGATCAGTTGAAAATTGTAACCGCTTTTCAGCAACTATACTTTCTAATATGGGCGCTAATATCTCGCTCTGTAGATGTGCGAATGTTTCTGATCCTATAGCACTATACTGTTGTAATAAGTTATGTGCAATATCATTAATTCTATTCGCCGCATTACGCATTAAAGTACGCTGATTATCGGGGATTTGTGGGAGCAGTTTTAAACTCGTATTTAACGCCGCTAATGGCGAACGGATATCGTGCGCAACTTGCGCAGCCAACGTGGTTAATCTTTTCTTTTGCGCAATACTCGACTCTTTAAATGCAAAAGCATCCACAATAAAGTTGTGTAAAAAAACAAATTCTTGTGCAGAAAAGTCAGCATCTAATTTAATAGTTTCACTTGCTGTATTTTCAAATTTTAATATCTTAATGTTATTTTCCATTTTCTTAAATGGCGCTTCTAGTGTTTTACCTATGAAAATGGAAAACAAAACAACAATAACTGAGTAAAGCATAAGAAAAAAAGGCAACCCCAGTAAAATAGTCGCGTCAATAATTGAAAAGAAATATTCCATAACAAAAAATAATAAAAAGCTAGAAACAGAGAGCCCAAAGGCCCACCATACCAGTCGAGTTTTAATGGAACGAGCGCCCCTAAACCAATACCTGATCGAACACTCTTTATTTTTTTCCATCGCCCAAACACCAAACATCATCAACAGTAACCCAAAAAATCTCAGTGGTTGACCATAAATTAAATGTGTAAAAGTTTGAGACGCAACAGAATAAACCACAAATAAATTACCTGATATCAACAGTGTCAACCCAGTCAAAAAATACGACAGCCCTTTATTCTCAGAATAAATGAGGCATACAATGATGCCATCAAAAATGATGAGCTGCATACAGACCAATAAAATTTGTGAAACACTTTGCCATGAAAAAACAGAAAATGCATAATGAATCGCTGAAAGAAAAGAACAAATGGCGATGATATTGATGATACCAAAAAACAGTGCTATCTTGATAAAGCTCTCTGAATTCACAATTCTTTGCCATGACATTTTTGACAAAAAAGCGATAGTGGCGATTAGCCAAACCAACACGGGAAGAAAATTAAACATAAAATATATAAAGCGAATATTGGTGAGCATTGTGTTTTTTAGATCCACAAGGATATAAAAAGTTACATGATTTATAAATAGTCCCGCATTTAAGATAACAAACCAAACTAATGTTCTTTTATCTTGCTGACTCGCATGACGATATATTTTAACCGTAGAGATTAAGATCACAACGTGCACGAGAAACGCAACTTGCGCAGAAAATTTATTGAATTGCTCAGCATATTGAGAGCGAATAACGGCCATGCATAACAGCGCAATCCCAAATAACCACAAAATTAGAATAAGCCAAGACTGAAGCGTCATGCTAGATATTTTTCTTCGCATCGTATCATAATAATAGCTTACAAACGAAAGCGTATTTTTCTTATGAAACTCCATGCGCTCTCCAAATCATTTGTTGTGCTAATATATCTTCATCATTTAAAATTCGACGGTATGGAGCTATTTAATAATTATTATTCCACCGCACTTCGCACTAATACTTCGCGGCCACCATTATTGCCTGGCGAACTCACCACGCCAGCAGCTTCCATGTCTTCGACTAAGCGTGCGGCACGATTAAAGCCTATTTTAAATCGGCGTTGTATGGAGGAAATAGATACACGGCCCGTGTCAATCACTAAAGACACCGCCTCATCATATAGAGGATCGGCCTCACCACTGGGTTGACCACCATTGCCACCTTCACTCGCTTCTTCTTCTTCTTGCAAAATTTCATTGATATATTGTGGCTCACCATAAGCTGCTTGCAAGCTACTTACTACATTATGCACTTCTTCATCGGCCACATAAGCACCGTGTACACGCGTAGGCACGCCTGTTCCTGGCGGTAGATACAACATATCGCCATGCCCCAATAATTGCTCTGCGCCTTGTTGATCTAACACGGTGCGCGAATCAATCCGTGAGGAAACTTGGAAACTTAAACGCGTCGGAATATTAGCTTTGATTAATCCGGTGATCACATCAACGGATGGGCGTTGAGTTGCTAAAATTAAATGAATGCCCGCAGCACGTGCCTTTTGTGCGATACGTGCAATCAATTGCTCTACTTTCTTACCCACGACTAACATCATGTCCGCAAATTCATCGACGATCACGACTACGGCAGGGAGTGTCGTTAATTTATCGCGTGTGCCATCAGGATATTCTGGCTTAGTCCTATCAAATAAAGTCTCTCCAGCTTCGTTTGCATCTTTTATTTTTTGATTATAGCCAGCTAAATTGCGTACCCCTAACGAGGCCATTAAAGCATAGCGTTTATCCATTTCGGTGACACACCATTTCAACGCATTGGCCGCTTCGCGCATATCGGTCACTACAGGGGTTAATAAATGTGGAATACCTTCATAGACAGATAATTCTAACATTTTAGGATCCACCATGATAATGCGCACTTCTTCTGGTACCGCTTTATAGAGCAGGCTTAAAATCATGGCGTTTAAACCCACCGATTTACCCGAGCCTGTGGTTCCGGCAACTAACAAATGTGGCATTTTACCTAAATCGACAATCACAGAATTGCCGGCAATGTCTTTTCCTAAGGCCAAACTTAACGGTGACTTAGATTGTTGATATTGTTTGGATTCTAAAATTTCACGTAAGCGCACGGATTCGCGCGTATCGTTGGGTAACTCCAAACCGATAAAAGATTTTCCAGGAATAACTTCGACAACACGCACACTGACAACGGATAATGATCGCGCCAAATCTTTGGCTAACGTCGTAATACGACTGACTTTAACACCCGGGGCTAAACTTAACTCATAACGCGTAACCACAGGTCCAGGATGCACGCCTTCGACTTGTACGGTAATGCCAAAATCAGCCAAATGGCGCTCTACTTCATGTGATTTTTCTTCTAACGCTTGTCTAGACCATTGTTGTGATTGTTTGCCTTCTGCTTTTTCCAATAATTCTAAGGAAGGCAAGCCATTCACTAATGCTTTTCCACTTCGATTTTTAACACTGGCTTTTGGCTTGAGTGTTTGTGGTGTTTCGATGCGTAAAGGGGGTCTTTCTTCTTTAACGGCCTCTATCGACGGTTTTTCAATTTTAATTTTTTTAGGTTTTTTCTATAATAGGTTCTTCTTCTGCTGCTGCAATATAAATTTTTTCTTTTTTAGCGAAAAGCGTTTTAATCGTTTGCCAAAGGGTATGCCTGCTACGATTTAACCACGCTAAAATTTTTGTGCTCCATTTATGGAAAAATTGTCGCCAACTAAATCCAGAAAATAAGGTAAATCCTATTAAAAAAAGCGCTAAAGAAATAACAGTGGCGCCAGAACGATTAAAATTATTCGACAAACCGTGCGACAGCGCATTCCCTAAAATACCACCAGCGGCCGCGGGCAAATTTACTTGTTGTCCTACATCCCATAGGCTCAATACGGTAGTGCCCGCAATGACGATCAAACAAAAGCCTATCCATTTGCTGGTAAATAAATGCCAATGATTTTCATCTTCTTCAACTTCATCTTTGCCTTTCATATTAAGCCACGCCGCATAAGCAAACATAAACGGTAGACAATACGCCCAATAACCAAAGAAAGATAAAAAGATATCGGAAAGATAAGCACCGACTTTTCCGCCGGCATTACTCACCGCTTGTGTACTACTCGTATGTGACCATCCCGGATCGGTGTGATGATAGGTAAATAAAGACAATAAAATATATAAAGCAAAGGCGACAGTTAAAACAAAAATACCTTCTCGCAAGCGATGATATACTTCTTGTGGCAAAGAAGCTTTTTTGATTTCTTCTTTTTTCTTAGTTTTCGGATTGCCTCGTTGATGTCCCTTTTTTTTGGCAGCCACTGATGTTACGCTCCTACCATATCTCGTTGGTAAGCAGGCAATGCTTCTCGTTTGGTTTGTTCATACTCTTGAGACCATACTTTACGATCTTGATCTAACACTTGCCCCTCTAATTCTTCCGCCAATTGACGTGCACAATCCACCATTTCATTAAACGCATGACGCGGACGAATGGCTTTTTGTGGATAAAGGAATAAGCATAATCCTGGTGTCACAAAATCACCCATATTGGTTAAATCAATCGCGCCGGTATCGGTTGCGGCAGCGACGCTAAATATAACGCGTCCATCTTCATCATAGCGATGTACAATATCCATAGGGCCGGCTTGCAATCCTTGTGCCATCAAACTTTGCATCAATTCATAGCCCATAAAATAACTGTTTTGTTTCGCCGCAACATAAACCATCACGATATCATCTTCTACTTCAATAGTCGTTTGTTTCGTTTTCGGCGATGCAGCCGCATTTTTGCGTGCTTCATATTCTTCTATAGGAACTACTTTCACGCTACCCACAATATCATCTTCTAAGGTAGGTTGGCCTTCGCGATAACTGGATAAATGAGATAGATTATTATCCTTATCTTGATTGCGACGCATCAAAGCATATAAGCCAATACTGGCTAAAATGCAAATTGCAATAATCAAATAGACTTCCATTTTTTTCTCCCATTTAAATACTAAGTTAAGTATATAGTTCTCACTGTTCAAGATACAAAGTTAGGTTAGTATTATCGTATATTGTCATCCCCGCGCACGCGGGGATCCAGGAATAATGCACGAATTTGTGCTACTTTCACTGGATCCTCGCGTGCGCGAGGATGACGGCTCGTGGAAATACTAACATTCTTCGTATACTTTTAAATAGCAATCACTATCATCTTATTCCGCCATAGCCAAAGCTTCTTCCATATCCACAGATACCAATCGAGAAACCCCAGGCTCTCTCATAGTCACCCCAACTAAGTTCTCTGCCATTTCCATAGCCAACTTATTATGGCTAATATAAATAAACTGCAATTCTTTAGACATTTCTTTCACTAAATTACAATAACGCGATACGTTAGTATCATCTAGCGGGGCATCTACTTCGTCTAGCATACAAAACGGCGCTGGATTTAATCGAAATATCGAGAACACCAGTGCTATTGCCGTTAATGCTTTTTCTCCACCCGATAATAAATGAATAGTAGCATTTCGTTTACCCGGCGGTCTAGCCATAATCGACACGCCCATCTCTAATAAATCTTCCCCTGTCGTTTCTAAATAACATTCACCGCCGCCAAAAATCTTGGGGAACAATTGCTGTAAATTATGATTGACCTTTTCATAGGTCTCCGTAAACAATGCTTTTGTTTCACGGTCAATCTTTTGAATGGCATTTTCTAACGTCGTTAATGCTTCGACTAAATCTTCATTTTGTTTATCTAAATAGGTTTTTCGCTCAGACTCACTTTGAAATTCTTCAATTGCGGCTAAATTAATGGCGCCTAACCGCTGAATACGATCTTGTACTTTTTGTAATGCTTCATCTAACATCGCTTCTGTCGTATCTGCATCTAACATTGCTTTAGTTTCTTCAACGGAGATAGCGTGGGTCTCAATTTGCTCTTGTAAAGTTTGTTGCCGCACTAGCGTCGTTTGTTGATCTAAGCGATATTTTTCTAATTGCGTACGTACGCGTTCTATTCTATCTTCAAACTCATGACGTTTTTGCGTTAATTCGCGCATTTTAAACTCAACTGCTTCTAATTCAGCACGAGCAATTTGTAAGGCTTTTTCTGCTTCAACACGGGTTTCTAACGCTGTCGTTAATTGTTGTTGCAATTCTTCCAATGGCGCAACGCTGTTATTTAAAGACTTCTGCAGTTCATTGCATTTTTCAGAAACACTAGCCAGCTGTTGTGTCGTGCGGTGTAAATGCTCTGTCTTGGCATTTAATTCACTTTTTAAGCTTTGTTCTTTAATGCGTAATGCCTGCATAGTATCATGCGTTGTTTTCGCTTGTATGCGGACTTCTTGTACTTCTTGTTGTAAGGTATCTTTACGCGCTAATAATGTTTCGCGAGTAGCCGCTTGGGATTCCATGGCACTCATTGCATTTTGCCAATTTTGACGAGCGGCTTGTAAATCTCCGCCAAAAGATTGTAAACGTGTTTTTTCATCAGCAATATCTTTCTCAGTTTGTGCTAAGCGTTGCTTTAATTGCTCTATACGATTTTGTTCAATTTTGATATTAGCGCGCGCCTCAGCCAATTGCTGCATCGTTTGCTGTATTTCTTTTTGCACTTCTTCTTGTGCTTGTTGCAAGTTTTGTCGCTTCGATTGTAATTCAGACACGGCAATTTCTACAAAACCAATGCGCTTTTCTTTTTCTTCTAAATCGTGTTGTAAAGTGTTAATTTGACTTTCACGCTTTAACACACTGTTTTCTTGATTCGATGCTTTAGGAATGCGTACACCATATTGCGAAATCCATACGCCTTCTTTAGTGACAAAAGAAATATCCACCGGTGTCGTTTGCAATAAAGCTAACGCTTCACTGATGCTCTCCACCACATAAATGTTCTGTAATAAGTGCGCCCATTCTTGGCCTTTTTGCAATAAGCTCGCTAAAGAAGCACGTTCTGCTAATAAAATCGCAGCTGTCTTGGTGCTAGGTTGATAACAAAATTGCAATTGACTGGGCAATGTTTCTTGTTGTAATAATTCGCGCAATAATTGATTGTCAGCCAAACAAATTGCCTGTAATTGATCGCCTAAAACAGCTTCTAATGCCGTTTCATACCCTGGGGCAATACTTAAAGTTTGTGCTAAACGTGCATTCGATCCTAAGCCTTGCTCTGTTAACCAATTAACGGTCTTATTATTGTCTTGACCAAGTGCTGCTTGTTGTAACGTTTGCAAGGATTGCAATTGGCCTTGTCCTTGACGTAACGCCGTTTTTAATTGATCTAATTCACTGCTTAAGGCTTGTCTGTCTTCGCGCAAACCATTTAACTGCTGTTGTTTGTCTTGTTTGCTCGCTTCAAGCGCTTGTCGTGTCTGCTCTAATGTATCAATCGCCGCTACTAAGTTGCTATCGCCTTGACTGGTTCCTTGAATTTGTTCATTCAATTTAATGACATCTGCTTCTAAGCGTTCAATTCGATTGCGACTGCTTTGTTGTTGCCCTTCTAAATGACGAATTCGCGTTTGTTCTACCTCGGCTTCTTTCATACTTTGCGCCGCTAATTGATTGAAGCTATCCCATTGTTGTTGCCAATCATCAAACGCTTGTTCAGCGTGACCTAACCGTTGTGCCGCTTGCTCGGCTTGTTCGCTGTGCTCTGCTAATGGGGAAGCAATATTGGCTAACTCTTCTGTTAACCAGTGGATCCGTGCATTGTCTTCAGCTTGATGGCGTTGCATTTCTTGTAATGACGATTCATTGCTGACTAAATCTTCTTGCCATTGTTCTCTACGCTCTTTTTGATATTGAATGGCTTGTTCAATGCGTGTGACTTCGCCACCCGCGGTATAATACACCGCTTGTTTTTCATTGAGCGCGTCACTGTAACTACTGTGTTGGTCTTGTTCTATTTCTAATAATTTTTCAACTTCGCGCAATTTAGCAATTTCACTCTCTAAAGCGACTTCTTGTTCACGGATAACCAACTGTAATTGCAGCGCTTCTTCACTGAAGCGCATCCAACGGCGCGTTAATAATTGCGCGCGCAAAGCATCTTCTTCTGTTTTAAATTCTTGATAGCGCTTAGCATTAGCAGATTGTCGCTCTAAGCGTTGTAATTGTTTGTCTAATTCTTCACGTAAGTCTGTTAAGCGCTCTAAGTTTTCTCGTGTATGACGAATACGTGTTTCTGTTTCACGCCTACGTTCTTTATATTTGGAAATACCGGCGGCTTCTTCTAAGTATACGCGCAATTCTTCGGGTTTCGCTTCAATTAAGCGTGAAATCATGCCTTGCTCAATGATGGCATAACTGCGTGGCCCCATACCGGTGCCTAAGAAAATATCTAAAATATCTTTACGGCGACAGCGCACATTATTTAAAAAATACGTCGATTGCCCTTCGCGCGTCACTAAGCGTTTAATGGCGATTTCTGGATATTGCGCATATTCGCCGCCCAAAGCGCCATTGGGATTATCGAACAATAATTCTACAGAAGCCTGGCCTATAGGTTTACGGGCCGTCGAACCATTGAAAATCACATCGGCCATGCCTTCGCCCCGCAATTGTTTGGCAGAGCTTTCGCCCATCACCCAACGCACGGCATCGATAATATTAGATTTACCACAACCATTGGGGCCAACAACGGCCGTTAAATGACCAGGAAAGGCAACTGTGGTGGGATCGACGAAGGATTTAAATCCGACTAACTTGATGTTTTTTAAACTTAATCTGGCTTCTTGCATATATGCCGCTCATCCTCATGCTGGCTGAAAATAACAGGCCATAGTATATCTGATCTGGGGAGGTTTGTTAAGAGTCGCTTCAAATTACTCTGCAATTCAATACCTTCATCCCAATCTTCTAAAAATCATAACATCGATATGGTTAAAATTTAAGCAGATAGTCTCCTAGAGTTGGTTGCCTGGTTCCTCTATTCTTCTCTTCTTATAATCCGGTTCTTGTGGAGCTGGATCAGTAGCAGAAAATAGGCTTGGCGACCTTGCTCTTTTTGACGATGCACTGTTAGTTTCTAAAGAGGCGGCTTCTTCATTGTTGCCATTTAGCGCATTTGACTGGCCAGTTCCATTTGCTGCAACAGCGTTTTCGCCAGCAACAGACTGCTGTGCAAAAAATGGAAATGGCGAACTTGAGGTTTTTAACGATGCATCGCTAGTATCTACAGGGTCATCTTTTTCCTGACCGTCGTTGACATCACCTAACTTACGACGTTTCTCTGGCGGCTCTTGTTCTCCTTCATTTGGAGATCCTTTTTGTTTATGATTGGAAGACCCTCTATTTTCTTGTGGCATAAGCGCAGGCATTGATGGCAGAGAGTTTTGCGTAGACTTCTCCGTTAATTGAGACTTTTTATCTTCAATGATTTTTCTGCACGGCTTAATAGAACATGCTACATCTGCATCCTCTATAGATTCAAATAATATTTTAACCGCAGGATCTTCTTTTCCAGCTGGATAAATCCCATTATATGTCTTCAGCAAGTCTTGCTCTATATTCTCTTTTATTTTATCCGCAATGACTGTGATGCCTTGTTCGTCGATTTTATCTAACAGCGCTTCTAAAGCTTGTAATTCATCCTGTGAAGAAGCCTGGTTAACGAGCCCTGCAAAATAAAAATTAAATTGTCTTCTCACTATATTGGGAAAATCATTTCTGGCGAGTTCTTGACTTTTACCATCGATCGAGATAAGGTCACCACGAAAACAGGAACACAACGCATTAACAGCTCCATTAAAGAAGCCCGCACCACAAGCTCTGGCATCGTTTTTGTCTTTTACATTAACGGTTGTCCCATCTTTATTTGTATTACCTTCTCGTTGATTTTTAGCCAAGGCCTTTTTAAACGCATTTAATGCATCCTCTTTAGTTCCTATTCGTACGGTATCGTCCCGTATAGCCATGTATAGCAACGAAAATAATGTCAATAAATCCATATGCGAGAGCGGATCAATATAAGTGATAGAAAATGTCTGATCAAAGCCACGTTTTGCAACAACATTATAAGGGTTCTTTTTATCTAAGTGCTCAATAAACTGTCCCAACTCATTCAGTGCTATGGTGAGCGTTTTGTTAACTTCTACCTCTATGGAGTTTACATATTGAGCACCTAATACTTTGGTTAAAATTGTTGTTCTGTTTTCATGTAAAAATCTCGCGC
>CBFGYT010000009.1:0-13925 GCA_965653065.1 uncultured bacterium
ACTTTCCAGGAGAATACCTTTGGGCGGAAGATGGGCCCATTTTCATCCAACAAGCATTTGTTTCAGGATGGCATGCATTTTTTATTCCTCATTCTGGCTACTTGCATTCTTACCTTCGTCTCGTTGCTTTCTTCGGCAATTTCCTGAGTTTACCCGCAGAATCCTATCTTTTTATTGTAGATTGGATGATATGCTTTATTGCTTTTGTTATCGTACTAATAAGACAAAGTCTACGATTGCAGATCCCTATTTATTTCATTTATTGTTTGCTTATTATAACCATTTTGCAACCGATAGGCGGCGAAATATTCTTTAATTTGACTAACAGTCAATGGTTACTATGGTCAGCACTTGCTATACATCTTCTAACCAGAGAAAGTCACAAACCCTCTCTTTTAGAGTTATTCATTTTAATAATAGGCGGATTATCAGGCCCTTTTTGTATATTGATATTACCTATTCTTTTCATTAAAGTATTAATAGAAAAAAACTTCTCATCTGTCTGGCCTATCTTTTTTGTTTTATCCCTAAGTGCAGTGATTCAAATATCCTACGTAATACACTCAAATAGATTCTCTAATGATGATGCAAACAATATGAGTAATATCGTTGATTGGGTTAAATTGATTATTATCTGGTGTACATTTATGGAGGAAACTCTTAAACAGTATATTTTGGCTTTTGTGTTTTGGGTATTTTTATCGCTCACGTTACTGTTTAATATCAGAAATAGAAACATCCCAAAATCTCACCTCTTATCAGCATCATACTTACTTGCTTTTGCATTTATCTGCCTATTGAGCGGTATTAGTGTCAGTGTTTCTACGCATATACTTGCAGATAGATATGTATGGATACCTTATTCTCTTTTCTTTTTCGCCGTCACTCTCTTATTAGCACATTCAAAACGATATATAATATTCAGTTTCTTTATGCTTACCTTATTATGCATTTTACCCATGCGTGAGGTTGGACTTGCAAATTTTCAATTTTCATCTTTTGCCAATTTTGCAAAATACGTTAATATTAATATCCCCATTAATCCTCCAGGCTGGTCTTTCAATAAATATGCGCCTACTTCCCAAACCCTCTCCCCTCATAAACTAGACTTATTTAACTTTGCGAGTACTGGAGCTAATACAGAAACAACTCTTAATAAAGTAGTCGTTAAAACAACCACTCAAAATGCTTCTTTAACATTTAATACGCCTATTGATTGTGGAATGGCCAAAGATATCGGTCTACTATTAACAATGCAACAAAAAGATTTGCATAGTCTTCAACTTCAATGGTCAGAGAACAAAAAATTCTCTAGAAAACAAGTTCTTCCTTTTTCTTTCACAACTTCTGAAATAACCACTATCCCTTTTGCATTTCCTTATCATCACCAACCCACCACTATCCGCTTAATGTTACCCGATAGTGGTGCTACTATTAAAATAAAAAATATAGATTTCTATTGTCTACCGTAACGCTCTACTCAAGATAAGTGAAAAGCCTAATATCGTCGTTCCTGTGTACAGGAAGGATCCAAAAAAAGTAAGATTTCGGATTTATAGTAATTGCAAATAAAAATATATCTATTTGAATAATAATGTTTTTTTTATGCCATATTGTCTAGACAATGTGTCTCTATCTATGCTATAATTTTGCACATTTTACTGCGAGTCATTGCTGAAAAGCAATATGATTTTTATTATCGAGGTAGTTATGCACACTATCCCCCTAATCGTTGATTTAGATGGCACGCTTATCCATACCGATATGCTACCTGAATCTATGCTGAGCGCTTTTCGTGAAAAACCTTTGGTTAGTACTGTTAAAATCCCTCGTTGGCTATCTCAGGGGAAAGCGACATTAAAGGAAGCCTTAGCCAAACGTATTTCTTTTGATGCAGCACATCTTCCTTATAATCAGAACTTTTTAAATTGGCTAAAACAACAATATGAATTGGGACGAGAGCTCATCTTATGCACCGCTACCGATCAAGCTATAGCGAATAAAATAGCTGCGCATTTGGGAATTTTTTCTGAAGTCATGGCCAGTGATGGCGCTACTAATTTGAAACATAATCATAAAGCACGCGCATTAGTAGAACGTTTCGGTCATCAAGGATTTGATTATGCCGGTAATTCTAAAGCGGATCTTCCCGTTTGGTCACAAGCAAGGCGTGCTATTCTAGTTAACACACCGGCAAAAGTGGCTCGACGAGCACAATCTTATTGTGAAATAGAGCAAACTTTTCCCGCAACTAAATTATCTCTGCGCACTTGGATCCATATGCTACGCAGCCATCAATGGATTAAAAATATTTTATTAGCCTTACCTTTATTAGCAGCACACCAATTAGCGAATTCCGACTCTTGGTTATACCTCTTATTTGCTTTCATTGCTTTTAGTTTATGTGCTTCTTCGGTTTATATTGCCAATGATTTATTAGATTTAGAGAGCGACCGTCAACATCCGCGTAAATGCAAACGCCCATTTGCTTCTGGTCGCGCACCACTGTGGTTAGGATTCTGTTTATTTCCTTTATTGTTGCTAGCAAGCTTACTGTTCGCTTTGCATACCACGCCAACATTCTTATTATGCTTAGGTATTTATTTTTTATTGACGTGTGCTTATTCCCTGCGCTTAAAGCGATTAGTCTTATTAGACTGTTTAACTTTAGCTGTTCTCTATACATTACGTATCATCGCTGGTGCGGCTGCCATTGGTATGAGTTTATCTTTTTGGCTATTGGCTTTTTCTATTTTCTTATTTTTATCATTAGCATTTGTCAAACGCTATGCCGAATTACGTATTCAACATTTAAGCGGCAAAGAAAAACTACATGGTCGCGGTTATCATACCGATGATGCTTCTTTGATACAAATGTTTGGCATCACTTCTGGTTATGCTTCTGTTTTGGTGTTAGCTTTGTATTTAAACAGCGATGCCGTATTGGCATTGTATCAAACACCACAATTAATATGGGGCACTATTCCCATTTTATTATTTTGGACAAATTGGATTTGGTTACGCGCGCATCGCGGTGAAATGCATGATGACCCCGTGATCTTTGCTATCAAAGATAAAACAAGTTTGTTTACCGGTATATTATTTGCAACTGTATTAGCACTAGGGACGGTAAACTGGGCATGGTAAAAGTTTCTTCTTGGGGTCGGTTAACAGCAGATGAACACGATGTGCAAGCTCTGTCTAGACAACAACTCAATCAATCTGCACTCTTAAATCAACACGATAAAGGATTGGCGTATGGCATGGGTCGCAGCTATGGCGATGTGTGTTTAAATCCTGGAAAAACGTTATGGCGGACTAACCATCTAGATCGCTTCATTCAATTCAATCCTGAAACAGGACAATTAACCTGTGAAGCAGGCGTATTGCTAGGCGATATTCAACAAGCGATGATCCCACAAGGCTGGATGTTACCCGTTACCCCCGGAACACAATTTGTTACCGTAGGTGGCGCTATTGCCAATGATATTCATGGCAAAAACCATCATCGTTTTGGTTCTTTTGGCAATCACGTAGTACAATTTGATTTGTTGCGTACAGATGGACAAACCATACAATGTAGCCCACAAAAAAATGCAGATTGGTTCGCTGCTACGGTGGGTGGCATGGGATTAAGCGGCGTTATTAGCAAAGCGTGTTTACAATTAAAATCAGTTCCAGGACCCTGGCTTAACAGTGAAACGATCCCTTATAGCAATTTATCTGAATTCTTTGATTTAGCGGATAGCAGTGAGCACGATTGGGAATATACCGTTTCGTGGATAGATTGTTCTAAGAAAAATAAAAATCGTGGCTTATTCATGCGTGCAAACCATATGCATCATACGGCTGACATTGCCTCTAAAAAGAAATTAACGATCCCATTTAGCTTTCCTATCTCAATGATTAATCGCTTGTCACTGCCTGTATTTAATTCATTTTACTATCATAGTAAGGCAAAACTTTTAGGTGAAAATCCAATTCATTTTGAAGATTTTCTCTACCCCTTGGATCACATTTTACAATGGAATCGTATCTATGGCCGTAAGGGCTTTTTTCAATACCAATGTGTAGTACCACGCACGGATGGAAAAGAAAGTATTACCGCTTTGTTACAAACAATCGCTGATTCTAAGCAAGGATCATTTTTAAGTGTGCTAAAAACATTTGGCGATTACCCCGCTTTAGGGATGATGAGTTTTCCTCAACCGGGTGTGACTTTGGCGTTGGATTTTCCCAATAAGAATGCCGATACATTGAAATTATTCACCCGTCTTGATAGCATAGTTAAAGAAGCACAGGGCCGCGTTTATATGGCAAAAGACGCTTGTATGTCTAAAGAGTTATTCATACAAGGATATCCTAATTTAGCTAAATTTTTGCAATATCGCGATCCCAATATCAACTCTGCTTTAGCTAATCGTTTAATGGAGAATATAGGATGACTGAACCACAAAGTAGAATTATCATTGTCGGCGCCACTTCGGGCATTGCCGAACAATGCGCCCGCATTTGGGTTAAACAAAACAATGTAGAGTTGGTGTTAATTGGGCGCAATAAAGAAAAGTTACAAGAAATTGCTAATGATTTAACAGTACGCAATCCCCAAGCAAAGATTAATATCATTGAAGGACAGTTTTTTGACCCCGAAGCAATTTCTTTATTAGTCAATACCATCGCTACACAAGGACGAATCGATCAGGTGTTAATTGCGCATGGCATGTTACCCGATCAACAAGAATGCCAAAACAATTTAAGTTTATTAAATGAAACCTTAGTGGTTAACTCTGTTTCTCCTACTTTATTCGCGGAAGCTTTTGTAAGTCATTTAGAAAAGAACCATCATGGTTCTTTAGCCATTCTAGGCTCTGTTGCTGGCGATCGCGGCAGAAAATCTATTTATGCTTATGGTGCAACCAAAGCCTTATTAGAACATTATGTGCGTGGCTTACAACACCGTTTCGCAAAATCTAAAGTCAATGTATTATTAGTAAAACCTGGCCCTACCGATACCGCTATGACGGCGCATCTTAGAGGTGGTCGTGTGCCATTAGCCGATGCCAGTATTGTGGCACAAGACATTGTCACGGCAATGAATCAAGGCAAGAAAATTATTTATACTCCGGGTAAGTGGCGTGTGATTATGGCGATTATTCGTTATCTCCCTACTTTTATCTTCAATAAAATGGATATTTAACGATGGAACTTTCACAACAACAAAAAATAATACTTCCTGGTGGCGCTGGATTAGTCGGACAAAATCTGGTCGCGCAATTTAAAAAAATGGGATTCAGTAATTTAGTCGTCATTGATAAACATCAAGCGAACTTAGAGATATTACGCAAATTCCATCCCGACATTACCATAGAATATGCTGATCTGGCAGAATCAGGTGCTTGGGAAAATCATTTTGCTGACGCAACATCTGTTATTATGCTACAAGCACAAATTGGCGCCCCCACTATCGATCCTTTTGTTCGCAATAATATTACCAGCACAGAAAGAATTTTAATGCTTATAAAGAAATATTCTATCCCCTATACAGTGCATATCAGTTCGTCGGTAGTAGAATCTATTGCCGATGACTATTATACGCAAACTAAAAAGCAACAAGAGACTTTGGTCTTAGACAGCGGTATTCCTTGTGTGGTGTTACGACCTACGCTTATGTTTGGCTGGTTTGATCGCAAGCATTTAGGCTGGCTATCTCGCTTTATGCAAAAAATCCCAGTATTTCCTATTCCCGGCAATGGTCGTTATATGCGACAGCCTCTTTATGTAGGCGATTTCTGTAGAATTATCATTAGCTGCGTACAGAATAAAATAAGCGGTCAAGTTTTCAATATCACAGGATTAGAAAAAGTAGATTATATTGATATTATTCGTCATATCAAAAAGACCGTTGATTCTAAAACCATTATTTTACCTATTCCTTATACTTTATTTTATAGTTTACTTAAAATCTGGGCGTTATTTGATAAGAATCCACCTTTTACTGCCGAGCAATTAAAAGCATTGGTGGCGCACGATGAATTTGAAGTCATCGATTGGCCGAGCATTTTTAATGTATCTGCGACTTCTTTTCAACAAGCGTTGCATGAAACATTTCATGATCCTATTTACTCTACTGTAAGAATGGAGTTTTAACGATGCAAGATAAACGTATTGCGGTGTTAGGCGCAGGCCCTATGGGTTTGGCTGTTGCTTATCAATTAGTATTAGATGGCTATCAACCTATTATTTTCGAAGCCGACGATCGCGTGGGCGGTATGACTGCTATGTTTGATTTCAATGGCTTAACCATTGAACGCTATTATCATTTTCACTGCACTTCCGATAAAGACTTTTTACAGATATTACAAGAACTCAATATCGCTGATAAAATGCGCTGGGTAGAAACTAAAATGGGATATTGGTATCAAGGAAAATTACAAGACTGGGGAAACCCTTTAGCATTATTAAAATTCCAAGGATTAAGTTTAATCGCTAAAATCCGCTATGGTTTACATGCATTTTTATCGACACGTAGACAAGATTGGCAACCTTTAGATGGACAAGAAGCAACGACTTGGATAAAACGATGGATAGGGAAAGAAGCATTTGAAGTATTATGGCGTCGATTATTTGAATACAAATTTTATTATTTTTCAGAAAACTTATCAGCAGCGTGGATTTGGAGTCGTATTCGTAGAATTGGCCGTTCTCGTTATAGCCTCTTTCGTGAGAAATTAGGCCATTTAGAAGGCGGCTCTATTACGTTATTAGATGCGATGAAAAGCTATATAGAAGCGCATGGTGGAGAATTTCGCTTAAAACAACCGGTAACAGAAGTATGCTTTGAAAATAACAAAGTAACGGGCGTTAAAGTAAATGATACTTTTGAATCATTTGATCGTATCATTAGCACCATTCCTTTACCTTATGTTCCTAAAGTAATGCCTACTCTGCCCGAATCCATACTCAATCAATATCGCGCTATTAAAAATATAGCGGTAGTATGCGTCATTGCTAAATTGAAAAAAGCAGTATCGCGGAATTTTTGGGTGAATATTAACGATGATAGAATGGATATTCCTGGACTGGTAGAATATAGTAATCTACGCACTTTATCAGAGCATGTCGTCTATGTTCCTTTTTATATGCCCGGCGAACATGAGAAATTTTCTGATGACAATGCTGTTTTTATTGAAAAAGTAAAAACTTATTTAAGAGTAATTAATCCAGAGTTAACAGAAGATGATTTCATCGATATACGCGCGAGCCGTTATCGTTATGCACAGCCTATCTGCCCGCCTAATTATTTAAAGCATTTGCCGCCACATAAATTACCTATTCAGGGCTTGTGGGTCGCAGACACTTCTTATTATTATCCAGAGGATCGCGGCATTTCGGAAAGCATAGGCTTTGGGCGAATGATGGCTAAAGAAAGTATTTCTCTAACTTAGTGGGGCATTATCTTGAAAAAGTATTCTCTGAGCCATTCTGCCTACACTATGTTGTATTTCTTTATACTGATAACTTTGATGTTACTATATATTCCTTTCTTCCTCCGATTTCCTGCTGCATCGCTAGACGGATCTTGGAGCGTTGGTCTTAATCAAGCAATCATACAACATCTTCAATTCGGAAAAGACATTGTTTTTACTTATGGTCCCTATGCCGCTATTAAGACTAGTATGTATACCCCTATAGTATATCCACTGATAGTAAGTGCAAGTATTTATTTTTGTTTTTGTTTCTTCCTGACTTTTATTATTATATTAAATGAACAAACTTTTTTAGGCAGTATATTTTTATTAATAGCCCTTATGCTCGATGGTCATTCAGATATATTATTTTCTACCTATCCATTAATGACAGCTTTTTGCGTAATTTCTCTACTTACCACTGAAAAAAATAAAATACATCCTTTTCTTTTATCTCTTAGTATCGCTTTATTATTCTCTGGTTTTGGTTTGCTCATTTTAATTAAAGGGACATTCATTGTATTATGTGCTCCCATTGTATTATTTTCTGCTGGCGTACTGTTTTTTCATAAAAAACCTCTATGGGCCACCATAGCACTTCTCGCGCCGTGTTTTTCCAGCATTATCTTTTGGAAGTTATCAGCACAATCGGGTTCAATTATAACTTATTTGTCTAGTCTTATCCCTATTATATCTGGTTATTCTAACGCCATGTCCTTCAGAGGAGAATATCAAGAAGTCATCTTATTTTTACTTTCTGCGGGCTTATTAATAATCACTCTTTGGTTAGAGAAAGTTGTTTCTCTAACCCTAACGTTAAAATATTTCATGCTATTCTGCTTTAGCTTATTTTTGTTTTTATCTTTTAAAGAAGCTTTTGTACGCCATGATGCACATGCACTAACGGCCGCATATGGATTATTAGCCGCGGTGTCTTGTTCATTATTTCTAATTTCAATCCCTAAAACGCTACTATCTATCATTCAATCCATAGATAAGAGAAGAAGTAATGATGCGCACACACAACCGATTAAAGAATATGTACATGCGTATTTAATTATTCTTTCTTTAGGCTTGTCTCTATTCTCTGCTTTTAGAATCCTTTATCACTATCAAGGAATGCAAGATCGATATGTAGAAAACTGGCGTAGTTTACCAGATAGATTCACTAACCCTGCACTATTTTATGCTAACTATCAAAACAGCCTGGAAACTTTAAAAGCAAAAGCCGATTTCCCTATTTGGAAAGGCACGGTAGATCTTTACTCTGATGACCAAGCATATTTATTAACCTCTGGAAATGTTTGGTCCCCTAGACCCGTATTTCAAAGTTATGCTGCTTATACCCCCGAATTAGCTGAGCTCAATAAGGCCCATTTATTAGGAGCAGCTGCGCCGGCTCATATTGTCTTTAAAATGTTGCCAATTGATAACCGACTTCCTGCTTTAGAAGATGGCACCAGTTGGCCTGTTTTATTGTCGCAATACACCCTGAATACCAAACATAATGACTTTCTATTCTTAGATAGAAAAGAAAACTGCCATTTTGTCGATGCGATGACCCCTATCATGCAACAGAATATATCTCTTCGTAGATGGGTATCATTGCCTATCACCAATCATTTGCTTTATACTCAAATTGAGATACATCCTTCGCTTATGGGTAAGATTCTGGGTTTGTTGTATAAAACACCTCCGCTCACTATTACTATAAAATTAGCGAATGGTTCAGAGAGAACATATCGTTTTATAGCAGGCATGGCAGAATCTGGTTTTATTCTTTCTCCTTTTGTGGAGAATACAGATGATTTTGCTAAACTATATGGCACATCATCTGATCTACAAAGTAATCGTATTGAGAAAATGAACATTTCTGTAAGAAATCGCAGGGGAATATTTTTTAAGAAAACCTATCTTATAAAAATATCTGAGTTCAATCCTAAGCAGTCTTCAATTTGTTAAGCAATAGGAGTAATCATCATGAATCAAGAAATCACTCCTGCTGAAAGAAACTATTGCGTTTATCTAATTACGTATTAAGGACCCATCATGGAAAAAACTTATTTTACATATCCTGCTTATATCATTTTGTATTTTTTTATATTAATAACTTTAATATCATTATATGTTCCTTTATCACCTCGATTTCCTGCAGCAGCATTAGATCCCTCTTGGGGATTCGGCCTTAACCAAGCAGTTGTACAACATCTTCAATTTGGAAAAGATATTATTTTTACTTATGGACCTTATGCTACTATCAGTACATACATGTATACTCCAACAATCTATCCTCTTATGATAGGAGCAAGCCTTTATCTTTGCTGTTGCTTCTTTCTATCTTTTATTATTATTTTAAATAAACAATCTTTTTTAGGATGTATCTTTTTATTAATAACCCTTATTCTCTGTTACCCTGTAGATGTTTTATTCTCTATCTACCCACTAATAACAGCTTTATCCATAGCGTTTTTACTCATCGATGGCAAAAGTAAAATACACCCCGTTCTTTCTTCTCTTAGTATAGCTGTGCTATTTTCTGGATTTGGTTTACTGATTTTAATTAAAGGAACTCTTCTTATATTATGCGCCCCTATTATATTATTTTCTGCTGGCCTACTGTTTGTCCATAAAAAAACATTATGGGCCAGCATCGCACTTCTCGCACCGTGCTTTTCCAGTATTATCTTCTGGAAATTATCCGCACAACCGGGTTCAATTATGACTTATTTGACTAGTCTTATTTATATTGTCTCTGGTTATTCTGATGCTATGTCCTCCGGAGGAGCGTATAAAGAAATCTTCTTATTTTTACTCTCTGCCAGTTTATTAATAATTGCTTTTTGGTTAGAGAAATTCACTTCTCTCACGTTAAAATATTTCATGTTATTCTGTTTTAGCTTATTCTTATTTTTATCTTTTAAAGAGGGCTTTGTCCGAAATGATGCTCACGCACTCGTTGCCGCATACGGACTGTTGGCAGTGGCTGCTTGTTCATTGTTCTTTATTTCATTGCCTGGAACACTACACTATATACTGCGTCCTTTATATAACACAAAAGAAAAGGCACAGCCGATTCGAGGCTATATACACGCCTATTTAATCATCTCATCTTTAAGCTTATCCTTATTTTCTGCCTTAAGTATTATCCATGATTATCAAAAAATAGATGGCTTTAATTGGTTATGGGGAAGTTTGCATCGCAATTATGTAGAAAATTGGCATAGTTTAGAAAATAGACTAGCCAACCCTTCATCATTACATACTACTTATCAAAATAATCTGGCAACCTTAAAACAACAAGCCAACTTCCCTATCTGGAAAGGCACGACAGATATTTACTCTTATAACCAATCACTTTTATTGGCTTCTGGAAATGCCTGGTCACCTAGACCAATATTTCAAAGTTATTCTGCCTACACTCCCGAATTAGCTGAACTCAATAAGGCCCACTTATTAGGGAAAAACGCGCCTGATCACATTATTTTTAAAATATCACCCATTGATAATCGATTACCCGCTTTAGAAGATGGTACCAGTTGGCCTGTGTTATTGTCTCAATATACGCTGAACACTCAACATAATGATTTTCTATTCTTAGATAAAAAAGAAAACTGCGATTTTGTCGATACGATGACTCCTATCATGCAACAAAATATATCTCTTCGTAGATGGGTATCATTGCCTACCAACAATCATTTGCTTTATGCTCAGATTGGGATACAGCCCTCTTTTATGGGAAAAATTCTGGGTTTATTATATAAGCCCCCACAACTCACTATCACTATAAAATTAACGGATGGTTCAGAAAGAAAATACCGTTTTATAAAAGGCATGGCAGAATCTGGATTTATTCTTTCGCCTTTTGTGGAGAATACAGATGATTTTTCTAAACTATATGCTGCTTCTTCTGAGTTACAGAATAAGCGTATTGAAAAAATGAAAATTTCTGTAGGAAAGCGCAAGGGAATATTTTTGGAGAAGACTTATTTCATCAAAATATCTGAATTCAACCCTAAACAATCTTCCATTTGCAAATAAGAAAGGAGAGAATATATGAGCAACAATATCTCTTTATTAGAGACGCAATATGAAAATCGCTTTAATGAAAGTAAACACTATCGACAACAAGTTTGGCAGATTTTATGTAATGATTTCTTTTCTCACTATATTCCTGCAGAAAGCACTGTATTAGATCTTGGCGCTGGATGGGGTGAATTTACTCGAAATATCCAAGCAAAAAATAAATATGCGATGGATTTAAACCCGCAATGTGGCTTATGTGTTCAAGGTTTTGCAGATTTTATTCATCAAGATTGCGCTATGCCCTGGCAATTAGACAGCAATAGCTTAGATATCGTTTTCTCTAGCAATTTTCTAGAACACCTTCATGATAAACAAGCGATCGAAGCAACGCTGAAAGAAGCGTTTCGCTGTCTTAACCCCGGCGGCTCTATTATTTTGCTTGGTCCTAATATTCGCTTTATTCCCGGAAGTTATTGGGATTATTGGGATCATCACGTTGCTATCAGTGATCAATCTATTGCTGAAATATTAACTTTAACTGGGTTTAACGTGACGCAAAACATAGATCGCTTTCTTCCTTATACCATGTCTAATACTAGAAATCCACCTCTTTTTTTCGTTCAGCTGTATTTAAAGATGCGTTTTGTGTGGCCATTCCTGGGAAAACAATTTCTAGTTATTGCTAAAAAATTATAATATTGGGAATTGAATACTATGACACAGCTTTTTGCATCGCGACAATTTTTAAAATTCATATGTACTGGCGGCATTGCAGCCATTATTAATTTCAGTTCCCGCATTATTTATAGCACGTGGTTTCACTTCTCTACAGCTATCTTGTTAGCTTACATAACAGGCATGATAACGGCTTTTGTCTTAGCAAAACTATTTGTATTTAAAGACAGTCCTCTCTCATTGCAACATTCTGCTTTTCGATTTCTATTGATTAACTTACTTGCCGCATTACAAACGCTAGTCATTAGTTTAGGCTTGGCTTTTTATCTATTACCTGCTTTAGGAGTAACCATCATGGTCAAAGAGATCGCTCATGCGATTGGCATCATTGTACCAATTTTTTCCAGCTATATTGGTCATAAGCACTGGTCTTTTTCAACCAAAAAATCTTGCTCTTCATAAGTCTGGTATGCTATAATTTTGCCCAATTCTAACCCTAAAAATAGGTCCAGAGGTTTTTTTGAACACCATCGCATCCCCCATTCCTAGAGCTCGTTCTTTTCATTTAAGGCTAGCTATGGCCGATTTACAGCAAGGACTTGCTTCCTGGCGTATTTGGTGGAATTTAGGCTGGCAAGACATCCGTTTACGCTATCGCCGCTCACAATTAGGACCTTTGTGGATCACTTTAAGTACCGCTATCATGATCTATAGCATGGGGTTTTTATATTCCAGGCTTTTTAAAATCGATTTATCAACTTATTACCCATACTTAGCCACCGGCTTAATTACTTGGACTTTTATATCATCTATTATTCTAGAGGCCAATGATGCTTTTGTAGAAAATGCGGGCTTTATTAAACAAACCTGTCTACCTTTTTCTATCTATATATTACGGTTATTAACGCGTAATTTCATTATTCTATTGCACAATATTTTGCCGGTTCTGCCGATTTTAATTTATTTTAAAGTAGTACCTTCTTTTGAGGGGTTATTTTACTTAATCGGCGGCCTTATCTTATTTCTAAACATAGGCTTTAGCTTTGGCTTTATTTTTGCTCTATTGGGCAGCCGTTTTCGCGATATGAAACCGATCGTAGCCAGCTTAGTCCAAGTATGCTTCTTACTCACACCCATTTTGTGGCAACATGCTATGTTATCCCCTAAATTACAGGCGTGGATGAATTTAAATCCCTTCTATCAATTGATTCAATTGTTACGCGCGCCCTTATTAGGTGAAATTCCCTCACTCAATACAGTATTATATTGTTTAACGTTAGCCGTAATCGGATGGATAGTCATGGCGATAACCTTAGCCAGATGCCGCCATCGTATTGCTTTTTGGGTGTAATGATGGCAAAAATTAATTTATCACATGTAACTTTAGACTTCCCTATCTACGGCGCCAATACACGGTCGCTGAAAAAAAGCATTGTTTCTATGATGACGGGCGGCGCCATTCGTCAGCCTGAAAATAGCATTACCTTTGTGCGCGCTCTAGAAGACATTCATTTAGAATTAACTTCTGGCGATACGCTGGCCTTAATCGGCCACAATGGTGCGGGTAAAAGCACTTTATTACGCGTACTTTCTAAGATTTATACGCCTTCTATAGGCTCAGTTAAAATTAAAGGCCGCATTTCTTCTTTGTTAGATTTGAATTTAGGTATCGACAGTGAATCGACTGGATATGAAAATATTATCTTAAGTGGTCTATTACGCGGTATGCCGCGTCGTGACATAGAAGCCAAACAAAAAGCG